>JBBIOF010000252.1:0-4647 GCA_037443505.1 Candidatus Rokuibacteriota bacterium | reverse complement strand
GCGTCGTCTGGCTGGAGCACCAGGCCCGGATCTGACACTCCCCCACGGTGCCCGGGCTGGGCACCAGCTTCGGCCGCGGCGCCATGACGAATCACTGGATCGACGTCAGGAACGCCGACGCCGTGCTGATCATGGGATCCAACGCCGCCGAGAACCACCCCATCGCCTTCCGGTGGGTGCTCGATGCCCGCGAGCGCGGCGCCGTGGTGATCAGCGTGGATCCGCGCTTCTCGCGGACCTCGGCGCTCGCGGACCTCTACGCCCCGCTCCGGTCGGGCACCGACATCGTGTTCCTCGGGGCGATGATCAACCACGTCCTCCAGAACGACCTGTTCCACCGTGAGTACGTGGTGGAGTACACGAACGCCGCCTTCTTGCTGGATCCCGGCTTCGGGTTCAAGGACGGCTACTTCAGCGGCTGGGATCCGGAAAAGCGCACCTACGACCGCGACACCTGGAAGTTCCGGACCGACGCCGAGGGCAACCCGCAGCAGGACCGGACACTCCAGCACCCGCAGACGGTGTTCCAGCACCTCAGGCGCCACTTCGCGCGCTACACGCCGGAGATGGTCGAGCAGGTGTGCGGGACGCCCCGGCAGCAGTTCCTGGCGGTGGCGGAGGCCTTCGCCCGCACCGGCGCCCCCGGCAAGGCCGGCACCATCATGTACGCCATGGGGTGGACGCAGCACTCCAAGTCCACCCAGCTCATCCGGACGGCCGCCATCCTGCAGCTGCTCCTGGGCAACATCGGAGTGGCGGGCGGCGGCGTGAATGCGCTCCGGGGCCTGTCCAACGTCCAGGGCTCCACGGACATGGCGCTGCTCTTCAACGTCCTGCCCGGCTACCTGGACGCGCCCAGGCGGAAGGACCACCCGGCGCTCCAGGCCTACCTCGAGAAGGAGACGCCGAAGAGCGGGTACTGGACGAACAAGCCGAAGTTCCTGGTGAGCCTCCTCAAGGCCTGGTACGGGGACGCGGCGGTCCGCGAGAACGAGTTCGCGTACCAGTACCTGCCCAAGACCTCCGCCAGCTACAGCTACCTGGACCTCTTCGAGGCGATGTACGCGGGGAAGATCCGCGGCTTCATCGTCACCGGCCAGAACCCCGCCGTCTCGGGGCCCAACTCGAACCTGGAGCGCCGGGCGCTGGAGCGCCTCGACTGGCTGGTGGTGCGCGACCTCTTCGAGACGGAGACCGCGGCGTTCTGGAAGGGCCCCGGCGTGGACCCGTCCCGCGTGAAGACCGAGGTCTTCCTCCTGCCGGCCGCCGCCCACCTCGAGCGCGAGGGCAGCTATACCAACTCCGGCCGGTGGCTGCAGTGGAAGTGGAAGGCCGTGGACCCGCCCGGCGACGCGCGCTCGGACGGCTGGTTTGTGAACCAGCTGGCGCTGCGCCTCAAGGCGCTCTACGCGGGCTCCCGGGCCGCGAAGGACCGGCCGATCCAGGCCCTCACGTGGGACTACGGCCCGGACGAGCCCGACCTCGAGCGCGTGCTGGCCGAGGTCAACGGCTACACCGTCGCCGACCGCAGGCCCGTGCCCGGCTTCGCGGCCCTGGCCGACGACGGCACGACCGCCTGCGGCAACTGGATCTACTCGGGCGTCTTCCCCGCCGAGGGCCAGAACCGCGCCAAGTCGCGGAAGGCCGACCCGCCCGACAGCCTGGGGATCAACGCCGGGTGGGGCTTCTCGTGGCCGGCGAACCGCAGGATCCTCTACAACCGCTGCTCGGCCGACCCCCGCGGCAAGCCCTGGAACGCGGAGAAGGCCCTCATCCGGTGGGACCCGGAGGCTCCGCTGCCCGACGGCAGGAAGGGCCGGTGGGTGGGGGCCGACGTCCCCGACTTCAAGCCCGACCTGGGCCCGGACGCCACGGGCGGCGGAAACCCGTTCATCATGCGTCCGGACGGCAAGGGAGCGATCTTCGCGCCCCTCGCGGAGGGGCCCTTCCCCGAGCACTACGAGCCGGTGGAATCGCCGGTGACCAACCCGCTGTCCCGGGCCCAGTCGAACCCGCTGGCCGTCGTCTACAAGGCCGACCTCGACCGGCTGGGCGACCCGAGGGAGTTCCCCATCGTCGCCACCACCTACCGGCTGACCGAGCACCTGCACACCGGGTCCATCACCCGCAACCTGCCGTGGCTGGTCGAGCTGATGCCCGACCTCTTCTGCGAGATGTCGCGGGAGCTGGCGGCGGAGAAGGGGATCCGGAACGGGGACCCGGTGATCGTCAGGTCGGCCCGCGGGGAGATCCGGGCCGTCGCCTGCGTCACCGGCCGCTTCAAGCCGTTCCGGCTGGGCGGCCGGGTGGTGCACCAGATCGGCATCCCGTGGCACTGGGGGTTCATGGGGCTGGCGAAGGGCGACTCCGCGAACCTGCTGACGCCGCACGTCGGCGACGCCAACACCCGCATCCAGGAGTCCAAGGCGTTCCTCGTGGACGTGAAGAAGGCGTAGGAGGATCGGCCATGGCCAGAGCGATCCTCGTGGACACGTCCCGGTGCATCGGCTGCCGCGGCTGCCAGGTGGCGTGCAAGCAGTGGCACGGCCTGCCGGCGGAGCGGACCGTGTTCCGGGGGACCTACGAGAACCCGGTCGAGCTGTCGGAGAACACGTGGCGCAAGGTGAAGTTCGTCGGCGAGGGGGACGGCGGGGCGGGCTGGCACTTCCTCTCGGACGCGTGCAAGCACTGCACCGACGCCAGCTGCCTGGCCGTCTGCCCGACCGGCGCGCTCGTCCGCCGGCCCTGGGGCGCCGTGGACCTGAACCAGGACGTGTGTAACGGCTGCCGCTACTGCGTGGCGGCCTGTCCCTTCTCGGTCATCACGTTCAACCCGGCCACGGGCCGGGCGAACAAGTGCACGCTGTGCCCGGACCGGGTCGAGGCGGGCCTCGAGCCGGCGTGCGTGACCACCTGTCCGACCGACGCGCTGAGCTTCGGCGACCGCGACGAGCTGGTCGCGCGGGGCCGGAAGCGAGCGGGCGAGCTGAGGGCGAGGGGCCTCGCCGGGGCCCGGCTCTACGGCGAGCGGGAGCTGTCAGGGCTCCACCAGCTCTACGTCCTCAAGGAGCGTGCGGAGGCGTACGGGCTGCCGGACAAGCCCCGCTTCGCGACGGCGAGCGTCCTGGGCGGCTCGGTCACCAGCGTGCTGGCCTCGCTGGCAGTGGGCGCAGGAGCACTCGTCGCGTTCCGCCAGCGTGCCGGGAAGGAGGAGTAGCCATGGCGAAGAACCCGGCGTGGAGCTGGTACATCGTCTGGTACTTCTTCGTGGGCGGCACGGCGGCCGGCGCGTACTTCCTGGCGGCGCTCGCCGACCTCCTCGGGACCGCGCGGCACCGGCCCCTGGCCCGCGCGGGCTACGCCATCGCGCTGCCGCTGGCGGCGGCCTGCCCGGTGCTGCTCACGCTGGACCTGGGCGTCCCGCTTCGCACCTTCTACATGTTCCGGACTTTCAAGCTCGGCTCCCCCATGTCGGTGGGCTCGTGGGCGCTGCTGGGGTTCGGGCTCCTCGCGGCGCTCTCGCTGGCGCTCAGCGTGGCCGAAGGCCGCGGCGGCCCGGACCGGGCGGCACGGCTCGCGCGTGCGAGGAGGATCGCCGCGGTCCCCGGGGCGCTGCTGGGCTTCTTCATCGCCAGCTACACGGGCGTGCTGCTGGGCGCGACCAACCGACCGGTGTGGGCGGGCAGCGTGTGGATTGGCCCGCTCTTCATCGCCTCCGCCGCATCGCTCGGGCTGGGCGCCCTCGCCCTGGCGCCGCTGCGGGAGCGGCTGGCCGGGCTCCGGCGCCTGGATCTGCTGGTGCTGGGCCTCGAGGCGCTCCTCCTGGTGGTGTTCCTGGCGAGCCTCGGGGCGGGGGCCGGAGTGTTCCTGGCGGGCTCCCTGGCCCCCTGGTTCTGGGGCGCGGTGGTCGTCATCGGGGTCGCGGCGCCGCTCGTCATCCAGGCGCGGGGGCCCGGCCGCGGGCTCGAGGTGGCCGCCGCAGTCCTGGTGCTCGCCGGCGGCTTCGCGCTCCGGTACGTCGTCCTCGCCGCGGGCCAGGCGTGAGGAGGAGATCATGACGATTCGAGGTGGATACGCGCCCAGGCTGCTGCGGGTGGCCCTGACCGCCCGGGCGTGATGACGGAGCTGGTGCGGGGCGACGTGTACCACTGGGGCCCGCTGATGGCCGGCGCGCTGCTGGGGTCGCTCCCGGTGGCCCTGATCTACTCGTTCTTCGTGGAGTACTACGTGAGCGGCCTGACGGGCGCGCTGAAGGAGTAGCCGGCCCCGGCGCCGCCCGCGGTAATCTTGGGGCGGCCATGCCGGACCTCTTCCAGAGCTTTCGCGCGGTCGTCCGGGCGCTCGGCGATGCCGGGATCCCGTACGCCGTGTGCGGCGGGATCGCGATGTCCATCCATGCCCGCCCGCGCGCCACCGTCGACATCGACCTGCTGACCCCTCCCGACGCCCTCCCGAGGCTTGCCGAGGCGCTGGCGGGCCTCGGCTTCACCCGGCGGGGGCGGCCCGCGCGCCTGGCCGGAGGCGACGTCGTCATGCACCGGTTCACGAAGATCGTGCCCGGAGACCCCGACGTCCTGGTCCTCGACGTGATCGAGGCGCGGCCCGGCGCGACCCAGTCCGCGTGGGCCGGGCGGACGGCCGTGGAGT
>JBBIOF010000251.1:0-4664 GCA_037443505.1 Candidatus Rokuibacteriota bacterium | reverse complement strand
CCGACCGCCGCCGCGAGGACGGCGAGGGCGGCGGAAAGGCGGCGGGCGGTCACGCCGCGGTCCCCGGCTCGGTCCGGACGGAGCCGAGCGTGACGCTGAGGAGCTTCAGCCGCTGCGCCGAGGGGTTGAGGATGGCGTACGGGCGCCCGGCCTCCATGCGGAGGGACTCGTCGGGGAGCACGTCCCACGACCGCTCGCCCTGCTGGAAGGTGGCCTGGCCCTCGACGACCAGGTGCCACGAGGGCGACTCCCACAGGCTGGCCTCCGCCAGCGCACCTCCCGGGCCGATCTCCACCACCGTGACCTCGACGTCCCCGTGCCGGTAGACGCTCAGCTTCGCGTCGTGGTGCGCCACCGACCTCAGCGCGAAGCCTCGCTCCGCCACGTTCCCCTCGCCGGTGCAGCGTGCACTTCGTGGCGATCACGGTCAGGGCAACGGGGGTGCCACGGGCCGCGGCCCGCGGGGGTCCGCGCCTGGGACGAAGGGAGGGTCCCCCTGGGGCGGCCGGCGGGCGTCCGGAAGGCCGGCGGGGGGCGGATCCTTGCACCTTGCAGGGGTGCCGCGCAACATCCCGATTTCGCTGGGCTGGCAGGAGGTCTTGCGAATCGCAAGACCATTGCGGATTGCAAGGGCGGCGGGGCGGACCGGAGCCGGCCTAGACGCCTGCGGGCGGGCCCCCCTCATCGCCGCTGTCGCGGCCCAGCTTGCGCCAGAGCGTGACGGGGGAGAGGCCCAGGACCTCCGCCGCGCGGGTCCGGTTGCCCCCGCACGCCTCGAGGACCTCGCGGATGTACTGGAGCTCCATCTCCCTGAGGGGCCGGAACGGTCGGGGGGCCGGCGGCGCCGGCCGCGACGGAGGCTCCTGGCGCAGGTAGGCGGGCAGGTGGCCCAGGCGCACCGGGTGGCGCGGCTCGGCGAAGATGACGGCGCGCTCCACGGCGTTCCGCAGCTCCCGCACGTTGCCCGGCCAGTCGTAGCGCGCGAAGGCGTCCAGCACCTCGCCCGAGAAGTCGGGGACCGGCTTCTTCAGCTCCTTTGCGTACAGGCCCAGGAAGTGCCGGGCGAGCGGCAGGATGTCCTCCCGCCGCTCGCGCAGCGGGGGGACCACCACGTGCACCACGTTCAGGCGCCAGTAGAGGTCCTCGCGGAACCGCCCGGCCTTCGTCTCCTGCTCCGGATCCTTGTTGGTGGCGGCGATGATCCGGACGTCCACCGCCACCGGCTCCTCGGAGCCCACGCGCTTGATCTGCCGCTCCTCGATGGCGCGCAGGATCTTGGCCTGCATCTCCAGCGGCATCTCCCCGATCTCGTCCAGGAACAGGGTGCCGCCGTCGGCCAGCTCGAAGCTGCCCCGCCGGCTGTAGACGGCCCCCGTGAAGGCGCCGCGCCGGTGGCCGAACAGCTCGGACTCCAGCAGGTTGGGCGGGATGGCCGCGCAGTTGACGGTGACGAAGGCCCGGTCGCGCCGCCGGCTGCCGGCATGGATGAAGCGGGCCACCACCTCCTTGCCCGTCCCCGTCTCGCCGGTGACCAGCACGTTGCTGTCGGCCGCGGCCAGCGTGCGCGCCACGTCGAACACCCGCCGCATGGCAGCGCTCTGGCCGACCACCACCGACTCGCCCAGGACCTGCGCGAGCTGGCCCTTGAGGTACGCGTTCTCCTCGCGGAGCCGCCGCTGCTCGAGTGCCTTGCCCACCACGTGACGGATCTGGTCGGGGTTGAAGGGCTTGGCCACGTAGTCGGCGGCGCCCGCCTTGATGGCGCTCACCGCGGAGTCGATGGAGGCGAACCCGGTGATCATCACCACCGGGACGTCCGGGTACGACTCCTTGATCCGGCCGAGGAGCTGGAGGCCGTCGTCGCCCTGGAGCCGGACGTCGCAGAGCACCAGGTCGGGCAGGGTCCCCTCGAGCCGGGCCCAGGCCGTGCGGGCGTCGGCGGCCCAGTCCACGGCGTAGCCGCTCCGCTCCAGGGCCTTCTTGATCGACTCCCCGATGTGGGCCTCGTCGTCGACGACGAGGACGCGGGCCGGAGCCGCCTCGCTCACGCCGCGGCCTCCGGGCAGGGCAGCAGGATGCGGACGGTGGTGCCGGGGTCGCCGTTCTCGCGCGTCCGGCTCTCCACCTCCAGCCGGCCGCCGTGCTCCTGGACGATGCCGTGGGTGATGGACAGGCCGAGGCCCGTGCCCTCTGGCTTGGTGGTGAAGAAGGGGTCGAAGATCCGCGGCAGGTCCTCGGCCGGGATGCCCACGCCGGTGTCCTGGACCTCCAGGCGGAGCCAGTCGCCCTCGCGCCGGCAGCGGACGCTCAGGCGGCCGCCGTCCTCCATGGCCTGGGCGGCGTTCACCACCAGGTTGGTGAGGACCTGCACCATGCGGTCGGGATCCCAGACCACCTTGGGCAGGTCGGCCGGGACGTCCACCTCCACCGCGATGCCCCGCCGGCGCAGCTCGTGGGCCGTGATGCGCAGGGCCTGGCCCACCACCGCCCCCACCTCCGACGGCACCTCGCACAGCTCGCGCCGCCGGGCGAAGGTGCGGAGGTCCTCGATGATGCGCTGGCAGCGGGCGGCGTCCTGGTCGATCTTCCCGAGCTCCTCGGCGAGGGGCGAGCCCGGGCCCACCTCCTCGGCCAGCAGGTTGGCCTTCATGACGATGCTGGTCAGCGGGTTGTTGAGCTCGTGGGCCACGCCGGCCGCCAGCAGCCCCAGGGCGGCGAGCTTCTCCGACCGCAGGAGCGCACGGTCCTTGCGCTCGAGCTCCTCCGTCCGCTGGCGGACCCGCTCCTCCAGCGTGCGGCTGTACTCCTCCAGCGCCTGCCGGTGGCGCCGTACCTCGTCCACCATCGCGTTGAACGCGGCCGCCACCTCGCCGACCTCGCCGGCGGGCGGGACGCTCACGCGGTGCGTCGAGTCGCCGCCCATGACGCGCCGGATCCCCCGGCGGAGCTCGGCGAGCGGCCGGGCGATCCGCCGCGCCACCAGCAGCGCCGCCACGGCCCCGACGGGAACCACCAGGAGCGTGAGGCCGCCGACCAGCAGGCGGGCGCGACGGCTGACCGCGTGCGCCTCGAGCCCGAGCGCCTGCACGCGCCCGAACAGGGACGCCGTCATCCGCGCGAGCGGCCGGTCCACGGCCTCCACGGACCGGTGCATGGCCTCCAGGAGCTCGGGCGAGGTGCCACGGCCGCCCGCCTCTTCGAGGCGCCGGCCGTCGGCCAGGAGCTGCTCGAGGGCGGGCTCGATGAGCCGGCCCATCTCGCCGGGCGTCCGGGAGACGTCGTGGCAGGTCCCGGCGCCGCAGGAGCGCACCTTCGCCTGGGCGCCCCGGACCAGCGCCTCGAAGCGCTGGAGCCGCCCGGTGTCGCCGGAGAGCGAGAAGAGGGTCAGCGCCCGGCGCGCCTCGATCACCGCGTGCCGCACCTCGGAGGTGGCCTGCAGCGACCGGTTGATCTCCGCCAGCTCGTGGCTGACACGTCGCAGGGACCCGAGGGCGTGGAGGGCGACCCCGCTCAGGACCAGGGCTCCCGGCAGGGTGACGGCGAGGAACGCGGTCGTGATCTGGCGCGCAAGCACCGCACCGTGCAGTGTGCAACGACCGGGCCAGAGCGGTCATGAGCCGATCACTCCACGGACGTGGGGAGAACGCGGGCGAGCAGCCCGCGGCGAGGCGCCTGCCGCGCGGCACGCTCGCCCCAGGGCGCGCCCGGGAGCCCGCGGGAAGGATGCGTGATCGCGGGGCGCCACGGTCCGGTGGGGCGCCCCGATTCCTAGTAGACCAGCTCCCGGATGTCGTAGCGCGCGAGCGCCGGTCGCCCGTCGCGGAAGTGGAGCGCCGCCCGGATCGCCGCCTCCTGCTCGCGCATCTCCGCGGCCGTCAGGGGGCGGAGGCCGCGGGCGCGCGCCTCCCGGAAGTACTCCGCGTCCGGCTGCTCGGTCAGCGGGGAGAAGTAGACGATGTCCCCGGCGCCGAGGTCCATGGCGTCCAGCACCGCCGCGGTGTCCCGCACGTGGGCCGCCCACCAGGCGGCGCCTCCGAGGCCCAGCAGCACGACCAGCGCCACCGAGATGCCGGCCGCCTTGAGGGCGCGCACCGTGGCCAGGGCCTGCGCGGCGGTCGCGGGCTTCCGCACGAGGGCCAGGAGCGGATCGCAGCCGGTCTCGAGGCCGATCACCACGCGGCGGAGCCCCCGCGCCGCCAGCGCCCCCAGCTCGTCCACGCTCTTGCGCGCCGTGAAGAGGTCCATGAACGTGTGGACCTCGCGCTGGGCCGGGAACTCCTCCCGCACGGTGTCGAGGAACCCCGCCAGGCGCGGGAAGGGGACGGTCATGGCGCTCGCCTCGCCCAGGAACACCGAGCGGCGGAGGCTCAGGCCCTCGCCCAGGAGCTCGCGCACCGCGCGGCAGTGCGCGCGGAACTCCTCGGGGCTCCGGATGCGGAAGGCCTGGCCCCGGTAGAAGGCGCAGAAGGTGCAGCGGTTCCACGCGCAGCCCAGGGTCGCCTGGACGACGACGGCCAGGTACTGGTCGGGCGGGATCACGCCCACACGGCCGTAGACGGCGCGAAAGCGCTCGCGCTCCTGCTCGAGCCGCTCCGGGGTCCAGGCCGCGGCGCGCTCCAGGAGCGTCCGGGCCCGCTCGCGATCGCCGCCCGCGACCCGGGCGT
>JBBIOF010000250.1:0-4681 GCA_037443505.1 Candidatus Rokuibacteriota bacterium | reverse complement strand
AGGGCAGCCGCGCGCTCATACAGGTGGATGGCCTCGTCGTTGGCATAGCGGCGGCCGCGCTCGGCGCCGTGAGCCTGGTGAGCCTGGCGGGGCGCCTGACCACCGGCTGGCTCTGCGACAGGATCGGTCGCGCGCCCGCCCTCACCGCCGCCTACGCGAGCGCCGCGGCGGGGATCGGGTGCGCCGCCCTCCTGGCCGTCACCGGCTCCCCGCTCTGGCTCGCGCCGTACGTGGTCCTCTACGGGCTGGCGCAGGGCTCGAGCGGCATCGTGGCGTCGGCGCGGGCCGCCGACGTGTTCGCCGGCGCGTCGTTCGGGGCGATCTACGGCTGGATGACGCTCGCGGTGGGGCCCGGGGAAGCGCTGGGGGCGTGGATCGGGGGGAAGATCTTCGACGCGACCGGCAGCTACCTCGGCGCCTTCGCCTTCGCCGTGACCGCGCTCGCCGCTGGCCTCGCCGCCATCTGGCGGGTGCGGCCGGACCCGCGGCGCTCCACGTGGAGCGCCGCCGCGTGAGCGTCCGGGTCGCAGACGCCGATGCCGCCGTCCTGCTGGCCGCAGGGGTCGAGCCCCGGTTAGTGTACCATTGACGGGTCATGGCTGACTCGAAGCCGGCGGCCCTCGACGGGCCCGCCCCCACCTCCCTGGTCGCCGACGCCAGCGAGCGCGTCCGCCCCAACGCCAGGCTGATCGCGCTGCTGGCGCTGGGGCACCTGGTGATCGACGTGAACCAGGGCTCGCTCCCGGCGATCCTGCCCTTCCTCAAGGCCGCCCACGGCCTCTCCTACGCCGAGGCGGGCGCCGTCGTCCTGTTCGCCAACCTGACGTCCTCCGTCATCCAGCCGCTGTTCGGCTACCTGGCCGACCGGACCGCGCGGCGCTGGCTGCTGCCCGTGTCGGTGTTCACCTCCGGCGTGGGCCTGGGGCTCACCGGCGTGGCGCCGGGGTACGGCGCGCTGCTGCTGCTGGTGGTCGTGATGGGGCTCGGCGTCGCGGCCTACCATCCCGAGGGCTACCGGACGGCGTCGAGCGTGGCGGGCGACCGCAAGGCGACGGCGCTGTCGTGGTTCTCGCTGGGCGGCAACATCGGGATCGCGCTGGGGCCGCCGCTCATCACCGCGCTCGTCACCACCCTGGGCATCGCGGGCAGCCTGGGCATGATGCTGCCGGCGACCCTGATGGCCGCGCTCCTGCTGGCCGTGCTGCCCTGGCTCGCGAGCCCGTCGGCGGCGACCGCCCCCGCCCGCGCCGGCCGGCGCGGCGTCAACATGCCGGGCGCCATGGCGATCCTCATCCTCGTGGTCACGATCCGGTCCTGGACCCAGCTCGGGTTCACGACCTTTGTGCCCTTCTACTACGTGGACCACCTGAAGGCCGACCCGCGCCTGGTGGGCCCGCTACTCTTCGTGTTCCTGGGCGCGGGAGCGCTGGGCACGGTGCTGGCGGGCCCGCTCGCGGACCGCTTCGGCGCCCGCACCTTCATGCTCTGGGTGTTCGTGGCCGCCGCGCCGCTGGGCGTGCTGTTCCTCGAGACCTCGGGCCTGCTGGCGTTCGTGGTGCTGGGGCTCTTCGGCGCCGTGCTGGTCTCCACCTTCACGGTATCGGTGGTGCTGGGGCAGGCCTACCTGCCGCGCAACGCCGGCATGGCCTCGGGCCTCATCGTGGGCTTCGCCATCGGCACCGGCGGCCTCGGGGTGACGGCCCTCGGCTGGGCGGCCGACCGGTGGGGGCTGCCCGCGGCCCTCTGGATCAGCGCCCTCATGCCGCTGGCCGGCTTCCTGGTGGCGCTCTTCCTGCCCCGGCCGCGCGAGGCGTCGTGAGCCAGGAACTGCCCTTCCAGGACGGCGAGCAGGTCCTCCTGATCGACCAGCGGGGGAAGCGCCACCTGATCTTCCTCCGCAAGTCAGAGACGTTCCACTCCGACCGGGGCTGGATCCCGCACGACGCCGTCATCGGCCAGCCGGAGGGGAGCTGGGTGCGCAGCTCGCTGGGCCTCCGGTACCTGGCCCTCCGCCCCACGCTGGCCGAGTTCGTCCTCGAGATGCCGCGGGGCGCGCAGGTGATCTACCCCAAGGACCTGGCCATCATCCTCTTCTGGGCCGACATCTTCCCCGGGGCGCGGGTGCTGGAGGCGGGGACCGGCTCCGGCGCCCTCACGCTGGCCCTGCTCCGCGCCGTGGGCCCCGAGGGACGCGTGATCACCTACGAGCAGCGCGACGAGTTCGCGCGACGGGCCCTCGCCAACATCCACATGCGCGTGGGCGAAGTGAGCAACCTGGTGGTCCGCCTGGGCCCCGTGGAGGACGGCATCGCCGAGGAGGAGCCGGTGGACCGGGTGGTGCTCGACCTGCCGGAACCCTGGAAGCTCACCCGGCTGGTGGCCGGCGTGCTGCGCCCGGGCGGCATCCTGCTCTCCTACCTGCCGACCATCGTGCAGTCGCACCAGCTCTCGGAGACGCTCCACCGCGACCCGCACTGGGCGCTGGTGGAGACCTTCGAGACATTGATGCGGCCCTGGAACATCGAGGGGCAGTCGGTCCGGCCGTTCCACCGCATGGTGGCCCACACGGGGTTCATCACGGTGGCGCGGCGGGTCGTGCCCGAGGAGGGCGGTGCGCCGCCGCCCCGCCTGGGCGGCGAGCGCGAGCCGGGCGACTCGTGAGGCTCGCGCAGTCCGCGGGCCCGCCGGCGCCGTCCAAGGAGCAGACATGATCACCTTCATGCGCCGCTACCGCCGCACGCTCCAGGTGGGACTCCTGGTGGTCATTGCGGCCTTCGTCGCCTCGCTCTTCATCTTCGGCTCGAGCCGCATCGACGGCGGCGGCGGGCCCGACGCCGTGGCCACGGTCAACGGCGAGGCCATCCCCGTGGAGCGCTACCAGCGCCGGTACCAGGAGTACCTGAACGCCTACTCGCAGATGCTGCGCGAGCGCTTCACCCCGGAGATGGCCGAGCGCTTCGGCCTGCCGCAGCAGGTGGTGGACGACCTGGTGCAGGAGGCGCTGGTGGTGCAGCGCGCCCGGACCGAGGGGCTGGAGGTGAGCGACGAGGAGCTGAACGCCCAGATCCACGCCATGGGCGCCTTCCAGGAGGGCGGGCGCTTCACCCTCCGGCGCTACGAGGACGTGCTCAAGCGCCTGGGCCTGAGCAAGAGCGCCTTCGAGCAGGAGATGCGCCGCCGGCTCACGCGCATCAAGGTCGAGACCGCGGTGCGGAGCGGCGTGAAGGTCTCCGAGGGCGAGATCGAGCAGGCCTTCGCGCACAACCGCGAGGAGGTGCGGGCGGCGTGGGCGCTGGTGGACCTGGCGCCCATCGAGGCCGCGCAGACCGTCACCGACCAGGAGCTGGAGAGCCACCTCAGGACCCACGGCGCCGATTTCCGCCTGCCCGCGCGGCGCCGCGTGCAGTACGTGGCCCTCCACCCGAAGGACTTCAGCCGCCCCGTGCCCGGCGCCGAGGTGGAGAAGTACTACGCGGAGCACGCGGCCGAGTTTGAGTCGCCCAGGCAGGTGCGGGGCGCCCACGTCCTGCTCCGGGTGCCCGAGACGGGCGGCAGCGAGGCCGAGGACAGGACCCGTGCGCGGGCGGCCGACGTCATCCGTCGGGCCCGGGCCGGTGAGGACTTCGCCCGGCTGGCACGCGAGCTGTCGCAGGATCCCGGCACGGCCCAGAAGGGCGGCGACCTCGGCTTCGTGGCCCGCGGCGAGCTGGTCCAGCCCTTCGAGCAGGCGCTCTTCGCGCTGAAGAAGGGGGAAGTCGCCCCCGAGCCCGTGCGCACGCCCTTCGGGTACCACGCCATCAAGGCCCTCGACGTCCGCGAGGGTGGGCGGAAGCCGCTCGCGGAGGTGGCGCCGCAGATCCGCGAGCGGCTGGCGGCCGAGGCGGCCGACCGTGCCGCCCGGGAGCGGGCGGAGCAGGTGCGGGCCAGGCTGCTGGGCGCCGCCGACTTCATGGCCGAGGCCCGCAAGCTGGGCCTGGCCCCGGTGGAGACGACCATCGCCCGCAAGCAGGGGCTGCCCGGTTTCACCCCGGCCGACCCGCTCGAGGAGACGGCGTTCGGGCTGGCGCGGGGTGGCGTGTCCACGCCGGTGAAGACGCCGGCCGGCTGGGTCGTGCTCAAGAGCGTCGAGGCGCTGCCGGCGGCGGTGCCGCCCCTGGCCGAGGTGCGCGACAGGGTGCTGGCGGCCGTCAGGCGCCAGAAGGCCGAGGAGGTGGCCCTGCAGCGGGCCCGGGAGATCGCGGCGGCGGCCCGCGCCGGCGACCTGGCAGCGGCGGCCCGGAAGGCCGGGGCCACCTACGGAGAGACCGCGCGCTTCTCGCGCGCGAAGCCGGCCGAGCGGCTGCCCGGGGACGTCATGGTGGCGGCCCTCCAGGCGCCTGTCGGCGCCGTCACCGACCCGGTCAAGGCCCAGCAGGGCTACTACGTACTGCGGGTGCTGGAGCGCGTGCCACCCGACACGGGCGCGCTGGGCGCCGAGCGGGAGAGGATCGAGCGGGAGCTCCTGTCCCGCAAGCAGAGCCAGGCCTGGGAGGCGTGGCTCGCCGGGGCCCGCGCCAGGGCGAAGATCGAGGTGTCGTCGCGATTCCAGCCGCGGCGAGGGTAGGTGGCCCGGTCTGGCCGCGGCGCCGGGGCTCGAGCGGGCCGGCGGCCGGCAGGGGCGGTCACGCCGCGCCCCCGCGCC
>JBBIOF010000249.1:0-4687 GCA_037443505.1 Candidatus Rokuibacteriota bacterium | reverse complement strand
GTCGGTGCCGCCGCCTCTCCCTCGGCGGTCAGCAGGCCGGCCTCACGGAGGAGGGCGCGGTTGGGCGGCGTGCCCATCATGGCGGCCGCCCGGCGGACCCCGGGCAGCGCCTCCATGTCGCGCGTGAGCCGCATGAGCGTCACGGAGTCGTGCCAGGCGCCCCGGCAGAGGAAGTTCCAGGTCCCCACGGGTCAGCGCCGGGCGAAGACGTCGAGTACCGCGCGGACGCGGTCGAGGCCGAAGGGCTTCTCGAGGACGGCGTCGGGGGCCGGGGCGCCGGGCCGGGCCTGGCCGTCATCCCACCCCGTCATCATCACGACCGGCAGGCCGGGCCGCGCCGCGCGCACCTGGGCCAGCACCTCCCAGCCGGAGGTGTCCGGCATCGCCACGTCGGTGAGCACCAGGTCGAAGGGCCCGCCGGCCAGCGCGGCCGGCACCTCGCGCCCGCCCACCAGGGCCACCACCTCGTGGCCCAGCGAGCCCAGGAAGCGGGCCAGGAGCGTGCGCATCGTCTCGGTGTCGTCCACGACCAGGATCCTCATCGGGGCGGGGTGATCCCGTACGCCTTGATCTTGCGGTAGAGGTGGCTGCGCTCGATGCCCAGCCGCTCGGCCGTGCGGGTCATGTTCCAGTCGTTGGCCCGGAGCTCGGCCAGGATGTAGGCGCGCTCGAAGCTGTCGCGGGCCTCCCGCAGCGAGCGCTCCCGCGCCTCGGGCCCGCCCGCCGGCGCCTCCTTGGGCCGGAGGGGGGCCGGCAGGTCCTCCACCCCGATGACGTCGCGGCGGGCCATGATGACGAGCCGCTCCACCATGTTCCGGAGCTCGCGCACGTTGCCCGGCCACTCGTAGGCCAGGAAGTAGGCCAGGGCCTCCGCCGACACGGTCTTGACGCGCTTGCCGTTCTCCGCGCAGAAGATCCGGACGAAGTGCTCGATGAGCAGCGGGATGTCCTCCCGGCGCTCCCTGAGGGGCGGCACCTCGATGGGGATCACGTTCAGGCGGTAGTAGAGGTCCTCCCGGAAGCCGCCCGCGGCGATCAGGGCCTCGAGGTCCCGGTTGGAGGCGGCGATGACCCGGACGTCCACCTTGACCGTCTCCCGGCCGCCGACCCGCTCGAACGCCTGCTCCTCCAGCGCCCGCAGGACCTTGGCCTGGGTCTTGAGGCTCATGTCGCCGACCTCGTCCAGGAAGAGCGTGCCGCCGTCGGCCAGCTCGAACCGCCCGCGCCGGCGGGAGAGCGCTCCGGTGAACGCCCCCTTCTCGTGCCCGAACAGCTCGGACTCGATCAGCTCCTCGGGGATGGCCGCGCAGTTCACCTCCACGAACGGCCGCTCGCGGCGGGCGGAGAGCGCGTGGATGGCCCGGGCCACGAGCTCCTTGCCGCTGCCGTTCTCGCCGTGGATGAGCACCCGCCCGTTGGTGGGGGCCGCGGTGGCGATCTGCTCCCGCAGGTGCTTGATGGCGGCGCTCTCGCCGATGATCTCGAGCCGCTCGCCCAGCCGCTGGCGCAGGCTGGCGTTCTCGCGCTCCAGGCGGGCGTGCTCCAGGGCCCGGCTCACCGTGAGCAGCGTCTTCTCCAGGGAGAGGGGCTTCTCGATGAAGTCGTAGGCGCCCAGGCGGGTGGCCTTCACCGCGGTCTCGATGGTGGCGTGGCCGGAGATCATCACCACGGTGGTGTCGGGCCGGAGGTTCTTGATCTGGACCAGCGTGTCCAGCCCGTCCATGCCCGGCATCCACACGTCGAGGAACACCAGGTCGTGGGCCTCGTCCGCCAGCAGGCTCAGGGCCTGGGCGCCGCTGCCCACGGCGGTCACGCGGTAGCCCTCGTCCTCCAGGACGCCGCGCAGGGCGGACTGGATGGCGGGCTCGTCGTCGACGATGAGGATGTGCTCTCCAGCCACCGCTCGGGACCCTAGGCCTCCACGTGGGCGGTGGACCGCGCCAGCGGCAGCTCCACCACGAACCGGCTGCCCCGGGGCTCGTGGTCCTCCACGCGGATGGCGCCGCCGTGCTCGGTGACGATCTCGTGCACGATGGGCAGGCCGAGCCCCATGCCGCCGCTCTTGGTGGAGAAGTGGGGCAGGAAGAGCTTGTCGCGGTCGTCGGGGTTGATCCCGGGCCCCGTGTCGCTCACCGCGATCTCCACGCGGCCGGCCTCCGGGCGGTGGACCACCTCCACCTCGACCTGCCCGGCCCCGCCCACCGCCTCCACGGCGTTGTCCACCAGATTGAGCACCGCCCGCTTGATGTGGTCCGGGTCCACGGTGAGCAGGGGCAGGCGCTCGTCGTAGCGCGTGACCAGCTGCAGGCCGGGGTGCGACTCCCGGTAGAGGGCGGCCACCGTCTCCACCAGCGGCCGGACGTCGGTGGGCCGCGGCGCCAGCGCGGGCATCCGCGCGAACCGCGAGAACTCGTCCACCAGGCGCTTGAGGCCGTCGACCTCCTGGATGATGGTCTCCGTGCACTCGACCACCACCCGCTGGTCCTCGCCGCCGGCGCGGGCCAGGCGGCGCCGCAGCCGCTGGGCGGAGAGCTGGATGGGCGTGAGCGGGTTCTTGATCTCGTGGGCGATCCGCTGGGCGACCTCCCGCCAGGCGGCCAGGCGCTGGGCCTTGAGCAGCTCGGTCAGGTCGTCGCACACGATGACCGCCCCCGCGTACTCGCCCTCCGGGCCCCGGAGGGCCGTGGCCGTGGCCAGCAGCGACACCCGGGCGCCGTTGCGCCGGAGGTGAAGCGCCTGCTCCACGCTTCCGGCCCGCGCCCGCCGGACGCGCTGGACCAGGGTGAGGAGGTCGCCCAGGTCGGCGCTGGCGAACACCTCCTCCACGGGACGCCCCACGGCGGCGGCCTCGCTGAGCCCGAACATCGCCGCGGCCGCCCGGTTGAGCGTGGTGAGCCGTCCCTGCGGGTCCAGCGAGACGACGCCGGTGGTGATGGCCTCCAGCACCGTCTCCATGTACCGGCGCCGGTCCTCCAGCTCGGTGGCCTTGTCCTGGAGGTCCAGGTACGCCTCCTCCAGCCGCCGCTTGGACTCCGAGAGGTCGTCCGTCATGCGGTTGAACGACTCCACCAGCATGCCGATCTCGTCGTCGGCCCGCGCCCGGACCTTGTAGGCGAGGTTGCCCGCCGCCACCTCGCGGGTGCCCTCGGCGAGCTGCTCGATGGGCCCGGTGATGCCCCGGGCCAGGTACAGCCCGAACCAGGTGAAGGAGAACACCACGATCAGCGTGAGGAGCAGGAAGAGCAGGATGTAGATGCCCTTGATGGGGTTCTTCACCAGCTTGAGCTGCTTGTACTCCCGGAACGACTGCTCGATGCCACGGATCTTGGCCTCGAGCCGCTCCGTGACGTGGGTGCCGACCACCACCACGCCCGCCACCCGGCGCCCCGGGGCCCGTGCATCCACGATGGGGGCGATGGCCTCCACCAGGTCGCCGCTGGCCAGCTCGCGCACGGTGGTCACACCCTGGCCGCCCAGGCCCAGGCGGAGCTGGGTCTCGTTGACGTCCCGGGTGGAGAGCTCGCCGAGCCCCGGGTCCTTGACGTGGACCAGCTCCTGCCCCGCCGCGCTGAACACGGTCACGGTGCTGATCCCCAGCTGCTCCTGCTGCTCCACCAGGTAGACGGCCAGCGCCTCCCGGCGCGCCTCGTCCAGCAGGCCGTCCCGGTCGATCACGCGCGCCAGGTGCTGGGCATGGCGGAGCGCGGTGGCCTGCAGGTTCTGGTAGTACGTCTGGGCCACCGTCAGCGCCTGGTCGAGCGGGCGCTCTACCTGTGGCTTGAACCACCCCTCGATGGACTTGTTGATGAAGTTGGAGGCGATGATGAAGATCAGGATGGCGGGGGCCAGCGAGAGCACCAGGAAGGCCAGCACCAGCTTGGTCTTGAACCGGGACCCGATCAGCTTCTGCCGCCGCTCGAACCAGAGCTTCACCAGGTTGCGGAACAGGAGGACCAGCAGCAGCAGGAAGACGATCAGGTTCAGGTTGAAGAGCGCGAAGACCAGGATGTTGGAGGCCAGCGGGAGCTGGGGCACCCGCATCTCGAAGTTCAGCGCGCTGACGACGCCCAGCAGCAGCAGGAACGCCGTGATGACCACCAGGTTGCGCTGGCGGCGGCCCTGCTCCGTCAGCAGCGGCATCACTGCACCCGGATCATGGTGCGGTAGTCGGACTGCCGCATCGTCTGCTCGGCGGTCCCCGCCATCCGCGCCAGGAAGGTGTTCTCGCCGTTCAGCGCGGTCTCCGCGTACACGCGCACGTAGATCACGCCCTGCGGGTCCAGGCTGGCGGCCGGGGTGAGCTTGAGCGCACGCAGCTCGGAGATCACCCGCTGAGCATCCCGCAGGTCGCGGGTGGTGTAGACCGGCCGCGTCTCGCCCTTCAGCGAGGCGACCCGGTACTCCTTGGTCACGACGTTGTAGGTGAGGTTGCGCTCGACGACGGTCCGCACGACCAGCCGGTCGCGCCAGTACGGGTTGTACTGCCAGAGCTCGACCGTGAACCGCACGTGGGCGGGGATGCCGGTGAGGATGGACTCGTGGAAGGCCGCCGGCAGGGCGCCCAGCGCCACGACGTGAACGGTCACCTCTTGGTCGTTGAGGAAGACGTCCAGGTCACTGATGCGGATCTCCGCGCGCGCCGGCGCGCCGAGGGAGCCGGGTTGATTCTGGACCTGTTTGGTACGCG
>JBBIOF010000248.1:0-4700 GCA_037443505.1 Candidatus Rokuibacteriota bacterium | reverse complement strand
CGGGCATCGCGCTGCACGCCCTGCGGGGGGCCCGCACCCGGGACGCGCGCTGACCCCGCGAGCGGCCCCGGCCGGCGGTCCCGGCGGGGCGCCGCATCAGGACGTTTGACGGGCGCGGGCAGGGACCCGCTCGAGTATCATTAGGCGACTTCTCCGCACGAGCGAGGATCCCATGACAGCCATCACGCAGTCCGTCAGCCTGGATCGCCGCGGCCGCGTGGCCGTCCTGACCGTGAACAACCCTCCCGTCAACGCGCTCAGCCACCACGTGCGGCTCGGCCTCCGCGACGGGTTCCGCCAGGCCATCGCCGACCCGGCCGTGGACGCCGTGGTGCTGGCGTGCGCCGGACGTACCTTCATCGCGGGCGCCGACATCACGGAGTTCGGCCAGCCGCCCCGGGAGCCCGCGCTCCAGGAGGTGCTCGACGTCATCGAGGGGAGCCCGAAGCCGGTGGTGGCGGCCATCTTCGGCACGGCGCTGGGAGGGGGGCTCGAGGTGGCCATGACCTGCCACTGGCGGGTGGGCGTGAAGACCGCGCGCCTGGGCCAGCCCGAGGTCAAGCTCGGCATCATCCCGGGCGCCGGCGGCACGCAGCGGCTGCCGCGCCTGGTGGGGGTGGAGAAGGCGCTGCAGATGATCGTGGGCGGCGACCCCATCGGCGGCGAGGAGGCCCACCGCCTCGGGCTGCTCGACGAGCTGGTGGAGGGCGACCCCACCGCGGGCGCGGTGGCGTTCGCCGAGCGCGTGCTGGCCGAGGGCCGGCCGCTGCGCCGGGTGCGGGACATGGACGACCGCGTGGCCGCCGCCCGCGGCAAGCCGGAGATCTTCGCCGAGTTCCGCCGGTCGATCGCCCGCCAGACCCGTGGCTTCAAGGCGCCGGAGGCGTGCGTGAAGGCGGTGGAGGCAGCCGTCAACCTGCCCTTCGACCAGGGGCTCGCCCGTGAACGGGAGCTGTTCCTCGAGACCCTCAGCTCGCCGGAGTCGAAGGCGCAGCGGTACTTCTTCTTCGCCGAGCGCGAGGCCGCCAAGATCCCCGACGTGCCGGCCGACACGCCGGTGAAGGAGGTGCGCAGGGCGGCGGTCATCGGCGCCGGCACCATGGGCGGCGGCATCGCCATGTGCTTCGCCAACGCCGGCATCCCCGTGACCGTCGTGGAGGTCTCCCGGGACGCCCTCGACCGGGGCCTCGGCATCGTGCGCAGGAACTACGAGGCCACGGCGGCCAAGGGCCGGCTCAGGCCCGAGGACGTCGAGCGGCGCATGGGCCTCATCCAGGGCACCGTGGACTTCGGCGCGGTGGCCGACGCCGACCTGGTCATCGAGGCCGTGTTCGAGGAGATGGCCCTCAAGAAGGAGGTCTTCGCCCGCCTGGACGGGATCTGCAAGCCCGACGCGGTGCTGGCCACCAACACCTCCACCCTCGACGTCGACGAGATCGCCGCGGCGACCCGGCGGCCGGAGAGCGTCATCGGCACGCACTTCTTCAGCCCGGCCAACGTCATGCGGCTGCTGGAGGTGGTACGGGGGGCGAGGACCTCGAAGCCGGTCATCGCGACCGCCATGGCCGTCGGGCGCAGGATCGGCAAGGTGCCGGTCCTGGTGGGCGTCTGCTACGGCTTCGTGGGCAACCGCATGCTCCACCAGCGCGGGCGCGAGGCCGAGAAGCTCCTGCAGGAGGGGGCGCTGCCGCAGCAGGTCGACAAGGTGATGACGGACTTCGGCCTGCCCATGGGCCCGTTCGCCATGGGCGACCTGGCCGGGCTCGACGTCGGCTGGCGGATCCGCAAGGGGCGCGGCGTGACGTCGCCGGTGTTCGACCGCATCTGCGAGCGCGGGCGCTTCGGCCAGAAGACGGGCGCCGGCTTCTATCGCTACGAGCCGGGCGACCGCACGCCCAGGCCCGATCCCGAGGTGGAGCGCATCATCCTGGAGGTCTCCGCGGAGCTGGGGATCCAGCGGCGGCCGATCTCGGACCAGGAGATTCTCGAGCGCCTGCTCTACCCCATGGTGAACGAGGGCGCCCGCATCCTGGAGGAGCGCATCGCCATCCGCGCCAGCGACATCGACGTCGTCTGGGTCTACGGGTACGGCTGGCCGGTCTACCGGGGGGGTCCCATGTTCTGGGCCGACCAGGTGGGCCTCAAGACCATCCGCGACCGGATGCTCGAGTACCGGCGGCGCACGGGCGACGCCTTCTGGGAGCCCGCGCCCCTGCTGGCGCGGCTCGCCGACGAGGGCCGGGGCTTCCTGGACCGCTAACCGCCCAGCAGCCCGGCCAGCCACCAGGCGGCGCTGGCGAGCAGCGCTCCCAGCGCCGCCAGGGTGACCCACTCGAGCGCGCGAAGGCCCCGGAGCGCCGCGCGCTCGGGCACCAGGTCGGGGTTGAGCCGCAGGATCAGGGCGCCGGTGGCCGGCAGCGTGAGCGCCACGATCATGACGGCGGTGCGCCGCCCGTCCCCGGCGCCAGCCAGCCGGAAGAACAGGGCGGCCGGGAGGACGAAGAAGACGGCCAGGACGAGGAGCAGGGTCCGGAGCCTGGCGAGCGCGGGGACGGGCGCGGGAGGCTCCGGGCGCTTCATCCCGTCTATAATGACGCAACTTCGACGAGGAGGCGCCGCCCACCCCTGAGCCCCCGCGAGAGCCTGGTGAGCCCGCGCCTCGGGCTCGCCTTCGTCACGATGCTCCTGGTCTCGGGCATCGCCAACACGTTTCCGGTCTTCTTCCCCGCCCTGCTGGCCGAGTTCGGCGGCTCCCGTGCCGCCACCGCCTCGACCGTGAGCCTGCTGTGGCTGGGCGGCGCCGTCCTCGGGCCGGTGGCCGGCCACCTCGTCGACCGGTGGAGCCCCCGGCTGGTGGTGGCGACCGGCCTCGGGGCGACCGCCCTCGGCCTCGCCGGGGCGGTGCTGGCGCCCAGCCTTCCCCTCTTCGTCGCCTCGCTCGGCCTCGGCGGCGGCGTCGGCATCGGGCTCACGGGCATGGTGACCCAGGCGGCCGTCATCGCCGACACCTACGTGCGCCGCCGCGGCTTCGCCACCGGCATCGCCTTCTCCGGGTCCATGGCCGGCTACGTGCTAGCGACGCCCGCGCAGTGGTCCATCACGGCGCTCGGCTGGCGGGCCACGCTGGGCGGCTACCTGGCGCTGGTCCTCCTCCTGGTGCCGCTGGTGCTCCGCGTCTACCCGGCCCGCCTGGCGGGGCGCGGCGGGCCGTCCGCGCCGGCGCCGGCGGACCTGCAGGGCAGTGTGGGCGGCGTCCTGCGCTCGTTCCCCTTCTGGGCCCTGGCCTTCGTGTTCACGAACGCGCCGCTGGTCGGCTACCTGGCCACGGTGCAGCACTCGCTCTACTTCGCCTCGCTGGGCTTCAGCGCCGCGGAGGCCGCCGCCATGCTGGCCGTGGGCGGCGTCCTCTCGACGTCCGGCCGCGCCCTGGTGGGGCTCGCGGCGGACCGGTTCGGCGCGCCGGCGGCGGGCATCGTCTCCCTCTCCATGTCGCTGCTGGGGACCCTGTGCCTCGTGGGCCTGGAAGCGTGGCCGGGCCGCCTCCTCGCCTACGCCTACGTGGCCCTCGTCTTCGCCCCGCTCGGCACCCGCGCCATCGTGGTCTCGCTCCTGGTGCAGCGCCTCGCGCCCCCGTCCCGGTTCGGCGCCGTCTTCGGCTGGCTGGTGGTGGGCAACAGCGCGGGCGCCGCGCTGGGTCCGCTGCTCTCCGGAGCCCTCTACGACCTGACCAGGTCGTACCTGGCCATCTACGTCACCTCCGCCCTCCTCGTCGCGCTCAGCCTCGTCGCGCTGGCGGCGTTCCTCGCCGCCACGGACCGCGGCCGGGTGTCATGAGCGCGACACCGGGGCGCCAGCCTGGCAGAAGGCGGGCGAGGCCGACGGCGGCCCTGGCGTAAACTGGTGAGAAAATCCGCGGGGAGCGGCGCCGGACGCCTGGCATCCCCGCTGCACGGAGCGCAGCGCGATGGCCTTCCATGTCCGCCCCACCCGCCCGCTGCGCTACCACTTCTCCGGCATCGCCGGCGCGGGCATGAACCCCCTGGCCCGGCTCGCGCGGGCGCGCGGCCACGCGGTGCAGGGCTCCGACCGGTCCTTCGACCAGGGCAAGAGCCTCGACGAGGCCGAGCGCCTGCGGCGCCTGGGCATCCGGATCCTGCCCCACGACGGCTCCGCCGTCACGCGCGGGATCGACCGCTTCGTCCACTCGGCGGCGGTGGAGGCCGACACCCCCGAGATGCGCGCGGCGCGGGCGCTCGGCCTCGAGCTGGTGGCCCGCCCCGCGCTCCTGGCCGAGGTGATCGGCACCGGCCGGCCGGCCGTCGCCGTCGCCGGCACCAGCGGCAAGAGCACCATCACCGGCATGGTGGCCTGGCTCGTGCGCGAGGCGGGCGCGCCGGCGACCGTCATCGGGGGCGCGGCGCTGGTCGGCGAGGGCGTGGCCGGCTGCCTCGTCGCCGGGCCGCCCGACGGCCCCGTGGTGGCGGAGGCGTGCGAGTCGGACGGCACCCTGGGAGGCTACCGGCCCGCGTTCGGGCTGGTCCACAACATCAGCCGGGACCACGGCGAGCTGGAGGCGCTGCGCCCCATGTTCCGGGCGTTCGCCGCCGGCTGCGGGACCCTCCTGGTCAACGCGGCCTGCCCGGAGGCGGCCGCGCTGGCCGGCCGCATCCGCACCCTGGCCTACGGCGTCTCCCCCGCGG
>JBBIOF010000247.1:0-4701 GCA_037443505.1 Candidatus Rokuibacteriota bacterium | reverse complement strand
GGGCGATGGCGGCGACCTCCGGGTCCCTGGTGACCACCCAGACCGCGTCGAGGCCGGCCGCCCCGGCCGCCCGGAGCACGTCGCGCAGCATCGCGCGCGCCAGGGCCGCGCGCTCCGCGGGTTCGAGGACCGGCACGAGGCGCTGCTTGGCGTTCACCAGGTCCTTCACGGGCACGGCCACCACGGTCACGCGCCCGCCTCCTCCAGGACCCGGCGGGCCAGCGCCACCTCCCGCTCCCGGTCGGCCATGACGATGTCGGCCAGGACCGGCCGGACACCCCGCGCGGCGAGCGCGGGCCGGCAGGCGCCGTCGCGGGCGTCCAGCATCAGCACGTCCAGCCAGGGCGCATAGGCGACGGCGATCCCCACGGGGGACACGGGCAGGCCGCGCACGCGCATCAGGTCGCCCGCCGGGCCGCTGATCGGACCATCACCTATGATGGGGCTCACGGCCACGACGGTGGCCGCCGTGGCCTCGAGCGCCTCGACGACCCCGGGGACGGCGAGGACCGGCCCCACGGAGGTGACCGGGTTCGAGGGGCACACGACCACCACGTCCGCCTCACGGAGGGCGGCCACCACCCCGGGGGCCGGGCGGGCGCGATCGGCCCCCTCGTAGCGGACCTCCAGGACCTCGACGAGGGTCTTCTCGCGCACGAAGTACTCCTGGAAGGCCAGCCAGCCGTCCGGCGTCCGGATGCGGGTCCTGACCGGGTCGTCGCTCATGGGCAGGATCGCGGCCTCCACCCCCAGCCGCCGCGCGATGGCCCGGGTCACGGCCGACAGGGGGACGCCCCGGCGGAGTTCCGCGGTGCGGAACAGGTGGGTCGCGAGGTCCCTGTCGCCCAGGTTGAACCAGGTCTCGACCCCGTACTCGGCCATGCCCTGCAGGCACCGGAAGGTCTCGCCCGCGAGCCCCCACCCCCGCTCGCGGTCGAGCCGGTCGGCCAGCGCGTAGGTCACGGTGTCGAGGTCGGGCGAGACGTGGAGCCCCCAGATCTCGGCATCGTCTCCGGTGTTGCCGACGACGGTCAGGTCCCGTGGAGCCACGCAGGCGGCGAGGCCACGGAGGAGCTTGGCGGCGCCGGTGCCGCCGGCGATGGCGGTGACCCGCATGGGAATCAGTCCCGCGCGGGCTCGCGGAGCGACCAGAGGGCGCTGCCGCCCCGCCAGGCGAACAGGCCGGCGCCGGGGCGGCCGGCCAGGGCGGCAGGCAGCGTGCTCTCCGGGACGGGGATGAAGCCGAAGCGGACCCACACGCGGTCGAGCCCCTGCGGCCTGGCGAAGACGGTCCCGACGCCGACGGCGGTGGCGTGGTCCAGGGCCGCCGCCACCAGCTGCGTGGCGATCTCGAGCGGCGCCTCCCCCTCCGTGACGACCGGGCCGTGGAACATCATGCCCCCCTCCGCCCGCTCGGCCGCCAGGGCGCCCACGAGCCGCTCCCCGGGGCGGCCGGCGCCGGTCGCCGTGAACGCGCCCCAGGCCAGGGCGATCCGTTCCGGGTCGGGGAACGGGATGGCCGCGAAATCGAAGAGGGGACGGGCCACCGCCGGCTCGGGCAGGAGCCGGTAGCCGATACCCTGCCAGACCCGCGGGAGGACCGCCGAAGTCAGCGAGGGGCCGGGCGCGGGCCCGACCCCTGGGGGAGAGGGCGAGGAAGCCGGTGCCGCGGCCCCGGGGCCGGGGGACCGGCGCCGCCCGGGACTACTTCTTCCCAAGCACCGTGTCCTTCAGGCTCTTGGCGATGCGGAACTTGCACACCCGCTTGGCCGGGATCTTGATGGGCTCGCCCGTCTGCGGATTCCGCCCCATGCGCGCCTTGCGCTGCGCCACGACCAGCTTGCCGAAGCCCGGGAGCACGAACCCGTTCTTCGCTTCCTTGCAGGCCAGGCTGAGCATCTCGTCGAAGAACTCGGCGACCTGCTTCTTGGTCAGGCCGGTCTTCCCCGCAAGGTGCGACATCACCTGGGACTTCGTCATCATCTTCGCCACGGGCGTCCTCCTGTTCGTCGAATGAGGGTCAACGGGCTGCATTATTACCACAGGGCGTCGGACACGGCTACCGCCGCGTGAAGCGGAACTCGCCCGAGGCCACGAGGCGCCGGTACGAGCCGAAGCGGGTCTCGGGGTCCTCCACCGTATCGAGCGGCGACGCCTCGTCCTCGTCCCCGTCCCAGCGCCTGAGGATCCCGTAGACGGTGTCGCGCTGCGCGGGAATCCTCCCGGCGTCGCGGATCAGGCGCTTGAGCTCGGCGGGCGGCACCAGCTGGCCGTGCCCGGCGCCCGCCGACGTGGAGATCGACTCGTTGATGAGGGTGCCCCCCAGGTCGTTGGCGCCCGCGTCCAGGAGGACCTGGGCCAGCTTCGGCCCCTCCTTGACCCAGGAGGACTGGATGTTCCGGATGGTGGGCCCCAGCACGAGCCGCGCCAGGGCGTGCATCCGGAGCACCTCGACACCGGTGGCTCCCGGGCGCACCCCGGGGACCAGGCGCCTGGCGTACATGGGCGCCTCGCCGTGGATCAGCGAGAGCGGCACGAACTCGGTGAAGCCGCCCGTGTCCTTCTGGATGGATCGGAGCAGGGCGAGGTGACGGACCCAGTGCGCCGGCGTCTCCACGTGGCCGTACATGATGGTGGACGTGGTCCGGATGCCCAGGGCGTGGGCGGTGGTGACGACCTCCACCCACTGCTCCACCGTGATCCGACCGCGGGAGATCCGGTCCCGGATCTCCTGGTCGAGGATCTCGGCCGACGTCCCGGGCAGCGTCCCCAGGCCGGCCTCCCTCAGCTCGCCCAGGAACTCCTTGATGGAGAGGCCCGAGCGGACGGAGCCGTAGAGCACCTCCTCGGGCGAGAAGGCGTGCAGGTGCATCCCCGGGACCGCCGCCTTGATGGCCCGGCAGAGGTCCACGTAGTAGCGGCCGTCCAGCTTGGGGGGCAGCCCGGCCTGGATGCACACCTCGGTGGCGCCGAGGTCCCACGCCTCCCGCGCCCGGCGCACGACCTCCTCGAGGGGCAGGAAGTAGCCCTCGTCCTCGCGGTGGTCCCGGCTGAAGGCGCAGAAGGTGCAGTGCTTGATGCAGACGTTCGTGAAGTTGATGTTCCGGTTCACCACGAACGTCACCACGTCGCCCACCTGCCGCCGCCGCATCTCGTCGGCGGCCAGGGTGAGCGCGTGCAGGTCGCGGCCCGTGGCCTCCGCCAGGACCAGGGCGTCCTCGACGCCCACCTCGGCCCCGTCCAGGGCGCGGGCCAGGGCCCGGCGCACCGCGGCCGAGGCCCCGTCCAGTGCGGGAGTGAGGCTACCAGCGTCGCCAGTGCTCATGGGACTCCTTCACCAGGCCGTCGGCGTCCGTGAGCGCCGCGATCCGCGGCCGCAGCGGCTCGGCGACGAACTCGGGACGGACGGCGAACTCGGGGTAGACGGCCAGCCGCTCGCGGAACGCGAAGCCCTGGCCCTCGGTGGCGCGCCTGAGCTCGGGAATCAGCGGCCAGGGTGCCTCCGGGTTGATGTGGTCCAGCGTGAGCGGCGAGATGCCGCCCCAGTCGTTCAGCCCGGCGGCCAGCAGGCGGGGGTAGACACCCGGCGACAGGTTGGGTGGCGCCTGCAGGTTCACGGCGGGCCCCAGCATGAGCCGCGCGACCGCCAGCGTGCGCAGCAGGTCGTCGAGGGTGGGCTCGGGCGCGTCCCGCATGGGGATGCGGGGCTTGGCGCGGAAGTTCTGGATGATCACCTCCTGCACGTGCCCCCACCGCTCGTGGAGGTCGCGGATGGCGGCCAGCGCGTCCACCCGCTCCCGCGGGGTCTCGCCGATCCCGATCAGGATGCCGGTGGTGAAGGGGACCTGGAGCTTCCCGGCCAGCTCGATGGTCCGCAGCCTGCGGGCCGGCACCTTGTCCGGCGCCGCGTCGTGCGCCATGCCGGGGGCGAGCAGGCGCTCCGAGACCGTCTCCAGCATGAGCCCCATGCTGGCGGTCACCTCGCGGAGCGCGGCCAGGTCGCGCTCGCCCATGACGCCCGGGTTCGCGTGGGGCAGCAGGGACGACTCCGCCAGCGTCAGCTCGCACATGGCGCGCAGGTAGGACAGCGTGGTGCGGTGGCCGTGGCGGCGCAGGAACTCCCGCTGTTCGGCGAAGCGGGCCTCGGGCCGGTCGCCCAGGGAGAAGAGCGCCTCCTTGGCGCCGGCGCGGGCGCCGGCCCGGACCAGGGCGACGACCTCCTCCGGCGTCATGGTGTGGGCGCCGGGCTCGCCGGGGTCGCGGCGGAAGGTGCAGTAGCGGCAGGAGTCGCGGCACAGGGTGGTCAGCGGGACGAACACCTTCGCGGAGAACGTCACCCGCCGGCCGCGGCCGCGGTCCCGCACCTCCGCGGCGCGGGCCAGCAGCTCCGGCAGGCCCTCCGGCGGCGTCTCGATGAGCGCGCACGCCTCCTGGTGCGAGATCATCGCCGCCGCACGACCCGCGGGCGCACCTCGTCCGCGAAGCGCTCCATGCTGGCCAGCACGGCGCGCAGGTCCGGCCGCACGGCGTCGAACACGAAGTGGGTGACCCCGAGGTCCCGGTAGCGCCGGACGTCGCCGGCCACCTCCTCGGCCGTGCCCTGGAACAGCGGCCGGTCGCCCGCCGGCGCCTTGGCCCGCGGCGACCGGACCTCCATGGGCGCGCGGAAGGTGAGGGTGATCGCCGCGGGGTCGCGCCCGG
>JBBIOF010000246.1:0-4703 GCA_037443505.1 Candidatus Rokuibacteriota bacterium | reverse complement strand
GCCGCGGAGGGCGCGCGGTGACGAAGCACGGGCGCACCATCCTGGTCGTCGACGACGAGCCGAGCATCGTCGACGGCCTCAGGCTCACCCTGGAGTCCGAGGGCTACGCGGTCCGCATCGCCGGCTCGGTGCAGACGGCCCTGTCGGTGGTGGAGCAGGCCGAGGTCCAGGCGGCGGTGGTCGACCTGATGCTCCCGGACGGCGACGGCCTGCAGCTCACGCGGGAGATGAAGCGGCGCGACCCGGCCGTGGAGGTGATCATCATCACCGCCTACGGCTCGGTGCGGAAGGCGATGGAGGCCACCCGGGGCGCGGGCGCCTTCTACGTGCTGGAGAAGCCCTTCGATCCCGACGAGGTGGTGGGGCTCCTCCGGAACGCCCTGGACCACCGCAAGCTGCTGGTGGAGAACACGGCGCTGCGCCGCCGCCTGGTGGACCAGGCGGCCGACGGCGAGATCCTGGGGGCGGCGCCGGCCTTCCGGCGCGTGCTGGAGACGGTGGCGGCGGTGGCGGACGCGGACGCCAACGTCCTGGTGGTGGGCGAGAGCGGCACGGGCAAGGAGCTGATCGCCAACGCGCTCCACGAGCGCAGCCACCGGCGGGAGGGCCCCTGGGTCAAGATCAACTGCGCGGCGCTGCCCAAGGACCTGATCGAGTCGGAGCTCTTCGGCCACACCCGGGGCGCGTTCACGGGGGCCACCGCGGACAAGGTGGGGCTCCTCGAGGAGGCCAACCGCGGCTCGCTCCTGCTGGACGAGATCACGGAGATGCCGCTCGACCTGCAGGCCAAGCTCCTCCGGGTGCTGGAGGACCGCGTGGTGCGGCGCCTCGGGGGCCTGCGGACCGTCCCGGTGGACTTCCGGCTCATCTCGTCCACGAACCGCAACCCCGAGGTCGCGGTCAAGGAGGGCCAGCTCCGCCAGGACCTCTACTTCCGCATCAACACCATCACGATCCAGGTGCCGCCCCTGCGCGAGCGGCGGGAGGACATCCCGATCCTGGTGAAGGCCTTCCTGGAGCGCTACGCGGCCCGCCACCAGCGCCCCGTGGAGGGCCTGGAGCCCGAGGCGTACCGCCGCCTGCTGGCGTACTCCTGGCCCGGCAACGTGCGGGAGCTGCAGCACGCCATCGAGCACGCCGTGCTCGTGGCGCGGGGCGGCCACATCACCGTCGAGGACCTGCCGGAGACGCTCCGGCGCGGCCCGGCGGACGGGCTCGGGGGCACCATCACGCCGGCCGCCGTCCCGGCCGGAGCGCTGGAGGACATCGAGCGGGCCTCCATCCTCAAGGCCCTCGAGACCACCCGGTGGAACAAGCAGGCGGCGGCGGCGCTGCTGGGGCTGCGCCGCCCGACGCTCTACTCCAAGATGCGCAAGCACGGCATTCCCCAGCGCCCGGGCTGACGGGCGGCGGTCGGCCGCGCCCCGGGGCGCCTCAAACGCGGGCACCGGGCTCCCGGCTGCCGCTTCTCTGGGCAGCTCCCCGCACGCCATCGTCGTGGAACCCACCGGAATCGCGCGGGTTTCCGGCGCTTCGCCCGGCACGGCGGTTGCTTCGGCTCGGCCCCGGAGGGGAGCCGCGATGAAGAAGATCGAGGCCATCATCAAGCCGTTCAAGCTCGACGACGTGAAGGAAGCCCTCACCGGGATCGGCGTGATCGGGATGACCGTGTCCGAGGTCCGCGGCTTCGGGCGCCAGAAGGGTCACACCGAGCTCTACCGGGGCGGCGAGTACACGGTCGACTTCCTGCCCAAGATCAAGGTGGAGGTCGTCGTGCCCGACCACCTGGCCGACAAGGTGGCCGACGTGGTGGCCGGCGCGGCCAAGACCGGCAACATCGGCGACGGCAAGATCTTCGTGCTGCCCGTGGAGACCGCCATCCGCATCCGGACCGGAGAGCGCGACGAGGGCGCGCTGTGAGGGGGGACGCCGTGAAGCGACTCACGCTCGTACTGCTGGCCGTCCTGGTGCTGGGGGCGGGCCTCGGCGCCGCCTGGGCGCAGCAGGCCGCGCCCACCCCACCGGCGCCGGCGGCCCGGATCGACAAGGGCGACACGGCCTGGATGCTCACGTCGTCGGCGCTGGTGCTGATGATGACCGCCCCCGGCCTGGCGCTCTTCTACGCGGGCATGGTCCGCCAGAAGAACGCGCTGGGGACGCTGATGCACAGCTTCATCATCATGGCCCTCATCTCGGTCCAGTGGGTCCTGTGGGGCTACAGCCTGGCCTTCGGCCCAGACCGGGGCGGGGTGATCGGCGGCCTGGAGTGGGTCGGCCTCCGTGGGGTGGGGCCGGAGCCGTTCGAGGCCTACTCGAAGACCATCCCGCACTCCGTGTTCATGCTGTTCCAGATGATGTTCGCCATCATCACGCCTGCGCTCATCACGGGCGCCTTCGCCGAGCGCAAGCGGTTCTCGGCGTTCATCGTCTTCACCCTCCTCTGGGCCACGCTGGTCTACGACCCGCTGGCCCACTGGGTGTGGGGCGACGGGGGCTGGCTCAAGAGGCTGGGCGCCCTGGACTTCGCGGGCGGCACCGTGGTCCACATCTCGTCGGGCGTGTCGGCCCTGGTGTGCGCGCTGATGATCGGCCGGCGGCGGGGCTACGGCCACCAGCCCATGCAGCCGCACAACCTGCCCATGACGGTCATGGGCGCCGCCCTGCTGTGGTTCGGCTGGTTCGGGTTCAACGCGGGCAGCGCGCTGGAGGCCAACGGGCTGGCCGCCAGCGCCTTCCTGGCCACCAACACCGCGGCCGCCGCGGCCGCCCTGGGCTGGATGTTCACGGAGTGGACGACGCGCGGCAAGCCCACGGTGCTGGGCGCCGCCTCCGGGGCCGTGGCGGGCCTGGTCGCCATCACCCCGGCCTCCGGCTACGTGGGGCCGGTCTCCTCCATCGTCATCGGGGCGGTGGCGGGATTCGTCTGCTACACCGCGTGCAACCTGAAGGCGCGGCTGGGCTACGACGACTCGCTGGACGTGGTGGGCGTGCACGGCGTGGGCGGCACCTGGGGCGCCATCGCCACCGGGCTGTTCGCGTCCCGGGCCGTCAACGAGGCGGGCGCCGACGGCCTCTTCTACGGCAACCCGGGGCAGCTGTGGACCCAGCTCCTGGCGGTGCTGGCCACCTACGTGCTGGCCGTCGTGATGACCACCATCATCCTGAAGGTCGTGGACGCGCTGGTCGGCCTCCGGGTGACGGAGGAGGACGAGGTGGCCGGCCTGGACCTGTCGCAGCACTCGGAGACGGCGTACGCCCTGGGCGGCGGCGCCTACGGCGAGTTCGTCACGGGCGGCGGCGCGCTCGCGGAGGCGGTGCGGTCCGCGGAAGCGAAGCCCCGGGTGGCCCACTGAGCCGGCCCGCCCGCCGTGACCGCCGACATCCGGTTCACCGTGGGGGAGGGCCCGGCGGCGCGGGCGTCCGCCGGTGCCCGCCCCCGCCCATCCACCCCTCAACGCTGAGAGGAGAACAGCTCCGATGACCCCGAAGGACGTCCTCAAGCTGGCCAAGGAGAAAGGCGCCAAGATCGTCGATCTCCGGTTCATCGACCTGCCCGGGCTCTGGCAGCACTTCTCGATCCCCGTCTCCGAGCTGAAGGAGGAGATCTTCGAGGAGGGGCTGGGCTTCGACGGCTCGTCGATCCGCGGGTTCCAGACGATCGACGAGTCGGACATGCTGCTCGTGCCCGATCCCGCGAGCGCGGTCATGGACCCGTTCACGGCGGTCCCGACCCTGGTGCTGATCTGCGACGTGAAGGACCCCGTGACCGGCAAGTGGTACACGCGGGACCCGCGATACATCGCGCAGAAGGCCGAGGCCTACGTGAAGAAGACCGGCCTGGCCGACACGGTCTACGTGGGGCCCGAGCTGGAGTTCTTCTTCTTCGACTCCATCCGCTTCGACCAGAGCTACAACTACGGCTTCTACTTCATCGACTCCGAGGCCGGCTTCTGGAACTCGGGCAAGGAGGGCAGCCCGGAGCAGCCCAACCTGGGCTACAAGCCCCGCTACAAGCAGGGCTACTTCCCCGTGCCGCCCATGGACAAGTTCCAGGACATCCGGTCGGACATGGTGCTGGCCCTGGAGAGCGTGGGGATCCGCGTGGAGGTCCACCACCACGAGGTGGCCACCGGCGGCCAGACCGAGATCGACATGCGGTTCGACACGCTGACGAAGATGGCCGACAAGGTCATGTGGTACAAGTACTGCGCCAAGAACACGGCGCGGAAGTGGGGCAAGACGGCCACCTTCATGCCCAAGCCGCTGTTCCAGGACAACGGCTCGGGGATGCACACCCACCAGTCGCTCTGGAAGAACGGCAAGAACCTCTTCTACGAGCGGGGCGGCTACGCCGACATCTCCAAGACCTGCCTCTACTACATCGGCGGCATCCTCAAGCACGCCCCGGCGCTCTGCGCGCTCATCGCCCCGTCCACCAACTCCTACAAGCGCCTGGTGCCGGGCTACGAGGCGCCCATCAACCTGGTCTACAGCCAGCGCAACCGCTCGGCCGCCATCCGGATCCCCATGTACTCCCGCTCGGAGGCGGCCAAGCGCATCGAGTTCCGGACGCCCGACCCGACCTGCAACCCCTACCTGTCCTTCGCGGCCTGCCTGATGGCGGGGCTGGACGGGGTGGCCAACAAGATCGACCCGGGCAAGCCGGTGGACAAGGACCTCTACGAGCTGCCGCCGGCCGAGGC
>JBBIOF010000245.1:0-4709 GCA_037443505.1 Candidatus Rokuibacteriota bacterium | reverse complement strand
AAGAAGCAGAGCCCCAGCAGGACGACGGCCGCGTACAGCGGCACCGTCGCCGGCGTCACCGGCGAGGACCGGGCGTTCCTCCCCGACGGCCCCGGCGAGGCGGCGCTGCTGGCCCTGCTCGGCGGCCTGGCGGGACTGGCGGCGCTCCTGACCGCGTGGAGCCAGCGGTACCCTTTCGGCGCCGCGGCCAGCGCGGTCGCGGTGGGCGCCCTCCTGCTCGCCCAGGCCCTCACCTACCCGCCGCGATATGCCCGCGCCAACGACGTCCGTGCGCTCGCCGAGGCGGCCGCCCGGCACGCGCCTCCCGGGGCGGTGGTCGTGGGCCACCCGGACCTCCGCCTGTCGTACGACTTCTACCTGCGCCGGCGGGTGGTGGAGGCGCCCACGCCGTCTGCGGTGGCGCGGCTGCTCCGGGAGGGGCCGGGGGCCGTGATCATCACCAGCCGGGAGCGGTGGGGCGCGCTGGCCCCGGCGTTGCCCGGCGAGTGGCGGGTGCTGGCCTCCCGCGTCGTGGGCGACCGCGAGATGGTGGTCGTGGGGAGCGGCGCATCCTGAGCGAGAAGATCGACCTCAGCATCGTCCTGCCGGTCTACAACGAGGCCGAGAACCTCCCGGTCCTCTGGGCCGAGCTGACCGCGGCCGTGGACCGCCTCGGGCGGAGCACCGAGATCGTCTTCGTGGACGACGGCTCCACCGACGGGAGCGCCGACGTCCTGCGCGACCTCGCGCGGCGCGACGCCCGCGTCCGCGTCATCCGCTTCGCGCAGAACGCGGGCCTGACCGCGGTGCTCCTGGCCGGCCTCCGGGCCGCGCGGGGCCGGATCATCGTGACGATGGACTCCGATCTCCAGAACGACCCGGCGGACATCGCCCGCCTGCTCGACCACCTGGACGGCTTCGACGCGGCCGTGGGCTGGCGGCGGCGGCGGCGCGACCCGTGGAGCAAGCGGGTGTCGTCCCGCATCGCCAACGCCATCCGGACCGCCGTGCTGGGCGACGCGGTGAAGGACAGCGCCTGCACGCTGCGGGCGATGCGCCGGGAGTGCCGCGACGCCCTGGCGCCGTACCAGGGCATGCACCGGTTCGTGCCCACGCTGCTGCGCCACGCGGGCTTCCGCGTGGTAGAGGTGGAGGTGAACCACCGGCCGCGGCGGCACGGGCACTCGAAGTTCGGCATCCGCAACCGGGCGCTCCGGGCGTTCGCCGACCTCCTGGCCGTCCGCTGGCTGACCTCCCGCCGCGTGGCGTACACCATCGTCGAGGAGATCGGCGCGCCCGGCGAGGCTCAGGGCGGCTAAATGAGCGGGTCCCGGCCCGGCGGCCCCGCGGCGGACGGCCGCCTCGGGACCGCCACGCCCACGAAGCCCGGGAGGTGGTCAGAACAGCGGGGCGGCGACGCGGAGGGCGGCCATCACCACGGGCTTCGGCCACACGCCCAGGACGACGACGCCGAGGACGCAGAGCAGCACGGACAGGGCGAGCATGGGGTCGAGGGAGACCCGGGACGCGGCGGCTGGCGCCTCGATGTACATGCGCTTGGCAACGATCAGGTAGTAGAACAGCGCCACCACGGTCAGGACCGCGCCCAGGAGCACCAGCCAGTAGAGGCCCGCGGACGCGGCGGCCCAGAAGACGTAGAGCTTCGCCCAGAAGCCGGCCACGAACGGGATGCCGCCCAGCGACAGCAGGAACAGCAGCATGGCCAGCGCCAGCAGGGGCGAGCGCTGGGCCAGGCCCCTGAACGCGCTCAGGTGCTCCGACCCCTCGGAGCGCGCGACCGCCTCCACCACCAGGAACGCCCCCATGTTCCCGAACACGTAGGCCACCAGGTAGAAGAGGACCATCGCGGTCCCCGCCGCGGAGGCCGCGGCCAGTCCCACCAGCATGTAGCCGATGTGGGCGATGCCCGAGTACGCCAGCAGCCGCTTGGCGTTCTGCTGGGGCAGCGCCATCAGGTTGCCCGCCACGATGGTCAGCGTGGCCAGCCCCGCCGCCAGCGGCATCCAGGTGGTCACCCCCGCCCCGGCGCCCTCGAAGTACACGCGGAAGAGCGCCACGAAGCCCGCCGTCTTGGGCGCCACGCTGAGCCAGGCCACGAACGGCGTGGGCGCCGCCTCGTAGGCATCGGGCACCCACATGTGGAACGGGAACGCGGCGATCTTGAACCCGAACCCGGCGAACGCCGCCACCAGCCCGAAGAGCAGGAGCGGGTCGCCGCCGCCCAGGGCCCGGCTCACGCCGGCCAGGCTGGTGGTGCGGGCCGCGCCGTACACGAAGGACAGCCCGTAGGCCATGATGGCGGACGACACGCTGCCGACCAGGAAGAACTTCAGGGCCGCCTCCACCGCCGTGGCCTCGCGCTTGGCGAACCCCGCCAGCACGTAGAGCGGGATCGACATGAGCTCGAAGGCAACGAACAGCAGGATCACGTCGCGCGCCGAGGCCAGCACCAGCATGCCCAGCAGCGAGGCCAGGATCAGCAGGTGGTACTCGGCCGCCCGCCGCGTGAAGGCCTCCTCCGGGCGCCCCAGACCGCCCAGAAGCCCGATGACCGTGGCCGCCAGGAACAGGCGCTTGGCGAACAGCGCGAGGCCGTCCTGCGCGAACATCCCGCCCAGGGCCGGCGGCACCGGCGCCAGGCCCATGGCCACCACGAAGAGCGCCGCGACCCCGAAGGCGGCCAGCCGGCCCGCCCAGCGGCGGTCGTGGCCGCGGGCGGCCAGGTTGGCCAGGAAGAGCACCAGCATCAGGACGGCGAGGCCGATCTCGAGGGTGAAGGGGCTCATGGCGACACGATCCGGGCGAGCAGGGGCACGGTGGCGGTGTCCACCGGGGCGATGGCGATCCCTGGCGCCACGCCGAAGATCACCAGCACCACCACCAGGATCACCAGGGCCACCCACTCCGGGCCCCGCGCGTCCTCCAGGTGGTGGAAGTGGGGCGAGGGCGGCCCCCAGAAGATCTGCTTCACGACCCGCAGGACGTAGACGGCCGTGAGGAAGGTGCCCGCCACCGCGGGGAAGAGCCACCAGGCGTGCTCGGACCGCCAGGCGCCCATGAACGTGAGCAGCTCCGCCACGAATCCCGCCGTGGCGGGCAGGCCCAGGGAGGAGAGGCCCCCCACCGTGAAGGCCGTGGCGATGCCGGGCATCATCCGGCCGAACCCGCCCATCTTGAAGATCTCGCGGGAGTGGGCCTTCTCGTAGACCAGGCCCACCAGGGCGAAGAAGAGGCCGGTCATGATGCCGTGGGCGAACATCTGGAACACCGAGCCGTTGAGTCCCGCCTCCGTGAGCGTGGCCGCGCCCAGCAGGACGATGCCCATGTGGGACACCGACGAGTAGGCGATGACGTACTTGAGGTCCGTCTGGGCCATGGCCGACAGGGCTCCGTAGACGATGTTGATGCAGGCGATGCCCCCCATCAGCCAGGCCAGGTCGGCGGCGCCCTCGGGGAGGAGGCCCATGCCCACCCGCACCACGCCGTAGGCGCCCAGCTTCATCAGGACCCCGGCGTGGAGCATGGACACCGCCGTGGGCGCCGAGGCGTGGCCGTCCGGCGACCAGGTGTGCAGGGGCCAGATGCCGGCCAGGATGCCGAAGCCCACGTAGAAGGCGAGGAAGACCCAGCGCTGCACCGTCGGGTCGAACGTCACCCCCTCCAGCTCCAGGAACGAGAAGGACGAGGTGCCCGCGGTGACGTACAGGGCGAAGATGCCCACCAGGATGAACGCCGACCCGAACAGCAGGTACAGCGTGAGCTTCATCGCCGCGTATTCCTTGCTGCCCACCCCCGTCTCGCGGACGGCCCAGGCGAAGATGCCGCGCGGCCGGATCTCGCCCGAGGACCCCCAGATCCCGATGAGCAGGTACATGGGCAGCACGGCCAGCTCGTAGAAGAGGAAGAAGACGAAGAGGTCGAGCGACACGAACACGCCGAAGACGCCCGTGACCAGGGCCAGCAGCAGGGCATAGAACTCCTGGCTCCGGACCGCCACCGTCCAGGAGGCGAAGACGCCGGCGAAGATGATGACGGCCGTGAGCAGCACCAGCAGAATGCTGATGCCGTCCACTCCCAGCTCGTAGGAGATGCCGAGCGGCGGCACCAGGGCCACCTTCTCGTAGAACTGGAAGCCGCCCGCCTCGCGGTCGTAGGCCGTGTAGATCCAGAGGGACAGGGCCGCCGAGACGCCCGTGGCGGCCGCGGCGATCAGGCGCACGGCCAGGGGCGAGCGCCGCGCCGTGAACATGATGAGGAGCGCGCCGACGAAGGGCGCCCACGTGATCACCGAGAGCACGGGGATCCCGCCGCTCATCGCCGCCCCCACTGGGCCCAGACCAGCAGCAGCAGCACGCCGAAGGCCACCCCGTAGACGTAGTCCTGGGCCTGGCCGCTCTGGATGCGGCGGAGCAGGTCACCCCCGCGGAAGGTCCAGGCGCTCACCACGTTGAGGAGGCCGTCCACCAGATACCGGTCGATCCAGCCGATCAGCCGCGAGAAGGCGAGGACGAACCCCCGGTAGATCCCCGCGTAGAGCGCGTCGAGCCCGTAGCGCCGGCGGGCCATGAAGTCGATGGGCGCCAGCGCGCGGGCCAGGCGCGCCGGGTCGATGGCGCCCCGCTGGTAGGTCGCCCACGCCAGCAGGATGCCGGCCGCCGCCAGCCCCAGGGACGCGGGCGCCAGCCAGCCGGGGCCGTGGGGCTCCTCCG
>JBBIOF010000244.1:0-4717 GCA_037443505.1 Candidatus Rokuibacteriota bacterium | reverse complement strand
CTCGAGCCCGCGGCCGAGGCCACCGCGGGGCTGGTGAACGCCTTCGTGCGCGAGGCGGAGCGCCGGCTGGCGGACGCCGCCCCCGCCAACATGGTCCTCCTGCGCGGCTTCGACCAGCTCCCCGAGCTTCCCCGCTTCCCCGAGGCCTTCGGCCTCCGGGCCGCGGCCATCGCGGCCTACCCCATGTACCGGGGGCTCGCGCGGCTGGTGGGGATGGAGGTGCTGAAGACCGGCGGCGGCTTCGCCGACGAGGTGGCGACCCTGCGCGAGCACTGGAACGCCTACGACTTCTTCTTCCTCCACTACAAGGACACCGACAAGGCCGGGGAGGACGGAGACTTCGACGCCAAGGTTCGGGCGCTCGAGCGGCTGGACGCCTTCCTGCCCGAGATCCGTGCGCTCGGCCCCGACGTGCTGGTGGTGACGGGCGACCACGCCACGCCCTCGGTGCTGGCCGCGCACGGCTGGCAGCCGGTGCCGGTGGTGCTGTGGAGCCGCTACTGCGGCGCCGACGGAGTGACGCGCTTCACCGAGCGCGCGTGCGCCGGCGGGAGCCTGGGGGTCCTGCCCGCGCAGCACCTGATGCCGCTGGTGATGGCCAACGCCCTGCGCCTGACGAAGTTCGGTGCCTGATGGGGTAGCGCAGCGCCCTCGAGCCCTCGTCGCCCCGGGGGGCGAGTGACGTGCGGTTCTTCCTGCGGCTGCTGGGCGGCATCTGGCTGGCCACGCTGGCCGTCACCGGGGGGTTCGCCTACCTCGAGATCCGCGAGGAGCGCGTGCGGATCGAGCAGGACCTGCACCGCCGCGCCGCCCTGGCGGCCGACGCGGTGCGCGAGGCCACGGAGCGCCTGCTGAGCCGCGGCACCCGCCCCTCCCTCGACCGCGTCCTCAGGCGCTTCGGCCGTCCCGACCGCGGCATCGCCATCTACGACGAGCTGGCGAGCGTCATCGACGCGACGCCCGAGGTGAAGCCGCACCTGGGACCGCTGGCGCCCCTGGTTTCCGAGGCCCTCCGCGCCGACACGGCGGTCCGGCAGTTCCAGCACCTGGGCGGGCGCACGGTCTGGGTCCACATCGTGCCGCTCCTCGACCGGGACGACCGGCCGGTGGGCGCCGTCGCCGTCCTCCTGGACGCGCAGTTCCTCGCCGAGTACGAGTGGAACCTCTGGCGGCGCAACGCCGTCCGCGTGGGCGTCCTCATCCTGCTGCTGGGAGGCATCACCTGGGGCCTGGTCCGCTGGTCCGTCACGCGTCCCATCGCCCGCATCGCGGAGTGGACCAAGCAGCTCAAGGCGGGCCACCCGGTGGGGCCGCCGCCGGAGGCCGACGCGAGCCTGTTCGGCCCGCTGGCGGGGGAAGTCACGGGCCTGGCCCGCTCGCTGGTCCGGGCCAGGGCCGCGGCGGAGCAGGAGGCGCGCCTCCGGCTCACCGGCGAGAGCGTGTGGACCGAGGAGCGCCTCAAGCAGTTCGTCCAGATCCGCTTCGGCGCCCGTCCCATCTTCGTCATCTCCAACCGGGAGCCGGTGAGCCACGTGCGCGACGGCGCCGGCATCCGCGAGGTCCAGCCCGCCAGCGGCCTCGTCACCGCGCTCGAGCCCATCATGATGGCCTGTGGAGGGGTCTGGGTCGCCCACGGCAGCGGCGACGCCGACCGCGCGGTGGGCGAGCGGGTGGGGCTGCCCTCCACGGACCCGACCTACACCCTGCGGCGCGTCTGGCTCGGCCACGAGGAGGAGGCCGGGTACTACTACGGCTTCGCGAACGAGGGGCTGTGGCCGCTCTGCCACATCGTCCACGAGCGCCCGCAGTTCCGGGCGAGCGACTGGGAGCAGTACCAGGCGGTCAATCAGAAGTTTGCGGACGCACTCCTGGAGGAGATGGAGAAGGCCGAGGCGCCCATCGTCCTGGTCCAGGACTACCACTTCGCCCTGCTGCCCCGCATGGTCAAGCGCGAGCGGCCCGACGCCCGGGTGGCCCTCTTCTGGCACATCCCGTGGCCCAACATCGAGGCGTTCGCGATCTGCCCCTGGCAGGAGGAGATCCTGCTGGGCATGCTGGGCGCCGACCTGGTGGGCTTCCACACCCAGCTCCACTGCAACAACTTCCTGGACACCGTGGAGCGGACCATCGAGGGACGCGTGGAGTGGGACCACTTCACCGTGGTCCGCGGCAAGCACACCACGCACGTCATGCCGTTCCCCATCAGCGTGGCCCTCGACCTCGTGGACGACGACCCTCCGGTGGACCGCTCCGCGGTCATGGCCGAGCTGGGGGTCCCCGCGGAGTTCCTGGGCGTGGGCGTGGAGCGCATCGACTACACCAAGGGCCTGCCCGAGCGGTTCCGGGCCATCCAGCGCTTCTTCGAGCGCTGGCCCGAGTACCGCCGCCGGGTGGTCTTCGTGCAGATCGCCTCGCCCAGCCGCAACCGGATCCCCCGCTACCAGCAGCTCCAGCAGGAGATCCGCGACATCGTCCGCCGGGTGAACGAGGAGATCGGGGACCGGACGTGGCGGCCCATCGTGTACCGCGAGCGCCACCACGACCACCGCGAGATCCGGGCCTTCTACCGGTCCGCCGACTTCTGCATGGTGACCTCCCTGCACGACGGCATGAACCTGGTGGCCAAGGAGTTTGTCGCCGCCCGCCACGACGACGACGGCGTGCTCATCGTGAGCCGCTTCACCGGCGCCTCGCGCGAGCTCCGGGACGCGCTGCTGGTGAACCCCTACGACATCGAGGACATGGCGGCCGCCATCCGCCGGGCGATCGAGATGCCGGCCGACGAGCGCCGCGACCGCATGGCCCGCATGCGGACCCAGGTGCGCGAGCAGAACATCTACCGGTGGGCCGGCATGCTCCTGGCGGAGCTGGCCCGCATTCCGCGGCCGGCGGCCGAGCGCCAGGGGACAGCGGAGGGCTAATTAGAATGCTGCACCGCCTGTACAGGTAGCCCTGCGCGTCCGCCCCCACCGCCCCGCCAACCCGTTGAAAACGCATCCCTCCGTCCGTGGCATCGCGCTTGCGAGAGGCGTCGTCCATACCGGCCGCTTCCCCCGAGGCCGGCAGAGGGAGGTGGGGTCAGATGGACGATCGGCAGGCCTCCGACGTGGCCGTGAAGGGCGCTCCGGCCTGTGGCCGGTGCTTCATGCTCGTCGCCCGCTACGCGCCGCAGGTGGTGGCGCCCTCGGGCACCTACCACCGCGAGTGCTACGAGGCGTGGTACTTCGGCCGGTTCGGCAAGCGGCCGCGACTGCTCCCCGGCGCCGGCGGCACCCGGCACCGCTTCGAGGTGCGCGACCTGGCGGCATAGCGCGGGCAGGCGATGCGCCGGGAGCGTGACGCCCTCGGCGCGACCCTGGTTCCCTCGCGCGCGCTGTACGGCGCCTTCACGCAGCGGGCCCGCGAGACGTTCGACCTCACCGGGCGCCCGCCGCACGCGGCGCTGATCCGCGCGTACGCGCGGATCAAGAAGGCGGCGGCACGCACCAACGCCCGCCTGGGACTCCTGCCCCGCTCGTGGGCCCGCGCCATCGGCTGGGCCGCCGACCGCGTGATCGCGGGCGAGGTCCCGGACGCCGCCGTGGTGGACAGCCTCCAGGCCGGGGCCGGGACCCCGATGCACATGAACGTCAACGAGGTGCTCGCGAACCTCGCCAACGAGCGCCTCGGAGGCCGCCGCGGGCGCTACGTGCCCATCCACCCCAACGACCACGTCAACATGGCCCAGTCCTCGAACGACGTCACGCCGACCGCCATCCGCCTGATGGCCCTGGAGCTGGCGGCACCGCTGGCCGCCGAGATCCACGCCCTGGAGCGCGCCTTCCGGCGGCTGGCGCGGCGGGAGAGGCACGTGGTCAAGCCGGGAAGGACGCACCTCCAGGATGCCGTGCCCATCACCTGCGGGCAGGTCTTCACCGGCTACGCCGAGGCCATGCGCGCGGCCGCCCGGGGCCTGGCCGCCGCGGCCGCGGAGCTGCGCGTGGTGGGACTCGGCGGCACCGCCGTCGGCACGGGGATCACCGCCCATCCCCGCTTCCGGCCGCTGGTCGTCAGGGAGCTGGCCCGGCTGACCGGTGAGCGGCTCGTCCCGGCCCGCAGCCCGGTGACGGCCACGTGGAGCCTCCGGCCCCTGCTCGCGTGCTCGGCGGCCCTCCGCGGGATCGCGGTGGATCTGGCCAAGATCTGCTTCGACCTCCGCCTGCTGGCCTCGGGACCGCACGCCGGGCTGGGAGAGCTGAGGCTGCCGGAGGTCGAGCCGGGCTCCTCGATCATGCCCGGCAAGGTCAATCCGTCGGTGCCCGAGGCGGTGGAGATGGCGTGCTTGCAGGTCTCGGGCCTCGACCACGCGGTGGCGCTGGCGGCGGGGCGAGGAGAGCTCGAGCTGAACGTCATGACGCCCCTGGTCGCGCTCGACCTGGCCGAGGCGTTCGAGCTGCTGACGCGGGGCGCCCGCCTGCTGCGGACCCGGTGCGTGGAGGGCCTCCGGGTGAACCGGGCGCGGGTCCGGGCCCTGCTGGCCGGGAGCCTGATGGAGGCCACGGCCCTCACCCCCCATCTGGGCTATGCCGCCACGGCCGAGCTCGTGAAAGAGGCTCTGGCCCGGCGGCGGCCGCTGCGCGAGGTGGTCGCCGCCCGGGGCCTGCTGGACCGCCGGACGCTGGCGCGCTTGCTGCACCCGCAGGCGCTCACGGCCCCCCGCCGGCGGCAGGGCGCCAAC
>JBBIOF010000243.1:0-4717 GCA_037443505.1 Candidatus Rokuibacteriota bacterium | reverse complement strand
CGCCGAACCTGAGGGCGGGGGCCAGACATGGCGGATGAGCCGGCGCCGGTGGTGCTTCACGTCAACGACGAAGAGGCCTACCGCCATGTCGTGACGAGGATGCTCCGGGACGGGGGCTTCGACGTCCTCGAGGCAGCCAACGGGGAGACCGCTCTCGACCTCGCCCTCACCAGCCACCCCGACCTGGTCATCGCCGACGTCAGGCTCCCCGGCATCGACGGCTTCGAGGTGTGCCGCCGGCTGAAGGCTCATCCGGCGACGGCGTCGACGCCTGTGGTGCTCTTCTCGGCCTACCTGATCGACGAGCGTCCCAAGGTCGTGGGGCTGGAAGGCGGCGCCGACGCCTACCTGACCGGCCCCCTGAACTCCGGGGTCCTCAACGCGACGGTCCGGGCCCTGCTGCGGGCGCGGCGGGCGGAGAGGACCGCCGGGCAAGCCGAGACGCGGCACCGGGCCCCACCGGATGTCGGCGAGTCCGCCGCCGAGTCCCTGCGCCTGGCCCTGAACGCTCCCGGCGTGGAGACCTTCGCGTGGCCCATCGCGCCCGCCGGGCCTGACGAGACTCCGCGCGCAATCGCCGCCCGCTCGCTCTTCGAGAGGCTCCGGCTGGCCCACCCGGACGACCGCGAGCGGGTGCTGGAGGCCTTCGAGCGGGCGCTGACGGGCGGCGGCGCCTACCAGTGCGAGCACCGGCAGGTGCGGGCGGACGGCTCGGTCGTCTGGGTGGTCGACCGGGGCCGGGTCGTGTTCGACGCGACGGGGACGCCGGCGCGGCTGGTGGGGGTGGGCGTGGACGTGACGGCCCAGAAGCGGGAGGAGGAGCGCCTGCGGATGGCCGTGGAGGCCGCGCCGAGCGCGATGGTGATGGTGGACGAGCGGGGCCGGATCGTCTTCGTCAACGCCGGGGCCGAGAAGCTGTTCGGCTACGAGCGCGGGGAACTGCTCGGGCGGAGCATCGAGCAACTCCTCCCCGAGCGGTTCCGCGAGGGGCACCGCGCGTTCCGCGACGGCTTCCGCGCGGATCCCCGCACGCGGCCCATGGGGGCGGGGCGCGACCTCTACGCGCGCCGGAAGGACGGCGGCGAGGTGGCGGTGGAGATCGGCCTCAACCCCGTCCGCACCGACGCGGGGCTGCTGGTCCTGGCCGGGATCCTGGACATCACCGAGCGCAAGCGGGCGGAGCAGTCCATCCGCGAGAGCGAGGAGCGCCTCCGGCTCGCCCTCGAGGCCGGCCGCATGGGCACCTGGGAGTGGCGGATCGAGACGGGCAGGTTCCAGTGGTCGCCGACCCTCGAGGCCATGCACGGGCTCCCGCCCGGGAGCTTCGGCGGCACGTACCAGGCGTTCGAGGCGGCCGTCCATCCCGACGACGTGGCGGCCGTGCGGGGGGCCGTCGCCACGGCGCTCGACGGCGGCGACGAGTACCGCGTCGAGTACCGGATCGTCCGGCCCGACGGCACGGTGCGCTGGATGGAGGCGCGGGGCCGGCTGTTCCACGACGCCCAGGGCCGCCCCGACCGCATGCTCGGCATCTGCATGGACGTCACCGAGCGGCGGCACGTCGAGGAGGAGCGCCAGGCGCTCCTCGGCCGCGAGCGCGCGGCCCGCGACGAGGCCGAGGCCGCCAACCGGGCCAAGGACGAGTTCCTGGCGCTGCTCTCTCACGAGCTGCGGACGCCGCTGACCGCCATCCTCGGCTGGGCCCGCGTGGCCCTGGCCCGCCAGCTCGACCGGGCCACCCTCGACCGGGCGGTGCAGACGATCGAGCGCAACGCCAAGCTCCAGGCGCGGCTCATCGACGACCTGCTCGACGTCTCCCGCATCATCGCCGGGAAGCTCCGCCTGGAGCGCCGGCCGACGAGTCTCCGGCCCGTGGTCGAGGCGGCGCTGGAAGGCGTGCGCCCGACGGCCCAGACCCGGGGCGTCCACCTGGATACGGGGTTCTTCGCCGACGCCGACCTGGTCTCGGGAGACGCGAGCCGCCTCCAGCAGGTGGTGTGGAACCTGCTGGCGAACGCCGTGAAGTTCACGCCGGCGGGGGGCCGCGTGGCGGTGCGGCTGGAGCGCCGCGCCACGGAGGTCGTCCTCACCGTGAGCGACACCGGCCAGGGGATCCGGGCCGAGCTGCTGCCGCACGTCTTCGACCGCTTCCGGCAGGCGGACACGGCCGTCGGCAGCCCCTACGGTGGCCTGGGCCTGGGCCTGGCGATCGTGCGCCATCTGGTGGAGCTGCACGGGGGCACGGTGACCGCGGCCAGCGCGGGCGAGGGCCGGGGCGCGACCTTCACCGTCGCCCTGCCCCTGCTCCCCGAGGAGGCCGTCCCCGCGGCCGCGGAGATCGCGCCGGCGGTCACCGGGCGGTACGACTTCGAGGCCACGCCCACGCTGGACGGCGTCCGCGTCCTGGTGGTGGAGGACGAGCGGGACAGCCGCGACCTCCTGAGCAGCGTGCTGGCCCTGCGCGGGGCCGACGTGCTCTCCGTGGGATCGGCGGGCGAGGCGCTCGCCGTGCTGGGCCGGTTCCGGCCCGACGTGGTGGTGAGCGACATCCGGATGGCGGGCAAGGACGGCTACGCCCTGGTGCGCGAGCTCAGGGCGCGGAGCCGGCACGTCCGAGCGCTGGCGCTCACGGCCTTCGTGGCCGCGCAGGACCGGGAGCAGGCGCTGGCCGCCGGCTTCCACGCCCACCTGGCGAAGCCCGTCGATCCCGGCGAGCTGATCGCCGCGGTCGCCGGGCTGGCCGGCCGCCGGAGCGGTTGACTCCCGGAAGGAGGGCGCGATGCCGAAGTACCTCTTCCAGGGCTCCTACACCGTCGAGGGCGCCAGGGGGCTCCTCAAGGAGGGCGGCACGCACCGGCGCGCCGTCCTCGACCAGATGCTGCGCGGTCTCGGCGGCCGGCTGGAGGCGATGTACTTCGCCTTCGGCGAGACGGACGTCTTCGTGATCGCCGACGTTCCCGACAACGTGAGCAGCGCCGCGGCGGCGCTCACGGTGACGACCAGCGGGGCAGTCAACGTGAAGACGACCGTGCTGATCACGCCCGAGGAGATGGACCAGGCGGCCAGGAAGACCCTCCGGTACACCTCGCCCGGGGCCTGAAGCGCGCTCAGGCCCCGCGCGGGGCACCGCGCCCTCCCCCCGGGGCCCTTGATTTCCCACCCGGCCCCGGCTTCTATACCAGCGGGGAGGCTTCACCGACGCGCATCCTGCTGGTCGAGGACGATCGCAAGGCCGCCCGGGTCCTCGGCAAGGGCCTGGAGGAAGAGGGCTTCGTCGTGGACGTCGCGGCCTCGGGGGACGAGGGCGAGTACCTGGCCGAGGTCAACGCCTACGACCTGATCGTCCTCGACTGGCTCCTGCCCGGCGTGCCAGGGATCGAGGTCTGCCGGCGGCTGCGCGCGCGCGGCCGCACCACGCCCATCCTCATGCTGACGGCGCGCGACGCCGTGGCCGACCGCGTGGCCGGGCTGGACGCCGGCGCCGACGACTACCTCACCAAGCCCTTCGCGTTCGCCGAGCTGCTCGCCCGGATCCGGGCACTGCTCCGCCGCGCCGAGCAGCCTGGCCGGCCCCCGGTGCTCACCGTGGGCGACCTCACCCTGGACCCGGTCTCCCACCGGGTGGCGCGGGGCGGGGAGGCGATCGAGCTGACGGCGCGGGAGTACGCGATCCTGGAGTACCTGGTGCGGAACGCGGGCCGGGTGGTCAGCCGGACGGAGCTGGGTGAGCACGTCTGGAAGGAGGAGCACGACAACATCGCCAACCTGGTGGACGTGCACATGAGCCGCCTCCGCCGCAAGGTGGACCACGGCCGGCCGGTCCCCCTGATCCACACGGTGCGGGGGCGCGGCTACCGGGTGGGCGTCGAGTAGCGGCCCATGCGCTGGACCCTCCGGGCCCGCCTCGGCCTCTGGCACGCGGCGGCCGTCGCCCTGATCCTCGCTGCCACCGGCGTGGTGACCGACGCGGTGCTCTCCCGCCTGCTGGAGTCCCAGATGGATGCCGCGCTGGTGGCCCTGGCCGAGACCGAGGCCGCCTCGGCGCTGGACGGCCCGGGCGGCGTCCACCTGCACGCGACCGGCGGCGACGCGGGCCCCCGGGCGCTCCGCCGCATGGACAAGCTCGTGCAGATCGTGGACGCCGGGGGGCGCGTGCTGGACCGGAGCCCGTCGCTGCGCGACGGCGAGCTCCCGGCGCCCCCGGCCCTGCTGGCCCGCCTCCGGAGCGGCGAGACCGTGATCGAGAGCGTGGCCGTGCGCGGGGAGCCGGTGCGCCTGGGCGAAGTGAAACCGACGATCACCACCTCTTGCTCCTGGCTCGCCTTGACCTTGAGCCATTCGCGCGTGCGCGTGCCGGAGTGGTAGCGCCCGCTGGCGAGCTTGGCCATGACGGTCTCTTTAGCCATCCCTCACCCTCCTTTCTTGGAAGCAGTTAGCTTTCAGCCTTGAGAAGGTTCAACGTTGAACGTTGAACGTTTTTTGGCCGCTGGGCGCAAAAGGATACCTTCGCCGCCTCAGGGACGGCGCAAAAGGGCTGCTCAACTTTAGCCTGGGGTTGTCGTCAGGCGGGATCGTTAGCAGCTTTGATCCTGAGGCAGGATCCAGTGAAAGGCCAGCGACATCCAGAGACGGTATTATACAGACCGGTGCCGGTTTGTCAAGGGTTTGTTTTCGCAAAAGCGTCTTGCCCTTAGGATGGAAACAGGGTAAGATCTCT
>JBBIOF010000242.1:0-4721 GCA_037443505.1 Candidatus Rokuibacteriota bacterium | reverse complement strand
ACACCGCCACGGTGCTCCGCAGGGTGCTGGGGCTCACGCCCGCCGGCGTCGCGCGCCTGCGCCGGGCCGGCGTGGTGTAGGGCGTTTCCCCGGCGCCGCGCCGCCTTGACACCCCCGCGCGGCCCGGCGCATCATGACGGAACCGGCCCTCAGGGGGAGCCGATGCGCCGTCAGATCAAGATCTACGACACCACACTCCGCGACGGGACCCAGGGCGAGGGCGTGTCGTTCTCCATGGAGGACAAGGTCCGGCTGGCCAGCCGGCTGGACGCCCTGGGCATCCACTACATCGAGGGCGGGTGGCCCGGCTCGAACCCCAAGGACCTGCGCTTCTTCCGCCGCATGCAGGACGTGCCGCTCAAGCACGCCCGGCTGGCGGCCTTCAGCATGACCAGGCGGGCCGGCGCCACCGCGGAGTCCGACGCCAACATGCGGGCGATCGTGGAGGCGGGCGCGCCGGTCGCCACCATCGTGGGCAAGTCGTGGGACTTCCACGTCACCCACGCGCTGGAGACGACCCCGGCCGAGAACCTGGCCATGATCGCCGACAGCGTCGCGTTCCTGCGGACGCGCGTGGAGGAGGTCATCTACGACGCCGAGCACTTCTTCGACGGCTTCCGGGCCAACCGCGAGTACGCCCTCCGGACGCTCCAGGCCGCCGAGGAGGCGGGCGCCCACTGGATCGTCCTCTGCGACACCAACGGCGGCACGCTGCCCTCCGACCTGGTGGCGATGCTCCGCGAGGTGCGGCGCGTGGTGCGCGCGCCGCTCGGCATCCACGTCCACAACGACGTCGAGTGCGCGGTAGCCAGCTCCCTGGCGGCCGTGCTGGAGGGCGTGAGCCAGGTCCAGGGCACCATCAACGGCTACGGCGAGCGCTGCGGCAACGCCAACCTGGTGTCCATCATCCCGAGCCTGGTCCTCAAGATGGGCTTCGACTGCATCCCGGAGGCGAACCTCCGCGAGCTCCGGAACCTGTCACGCTTCGTGGCCGAGCTGGCCAACCGCAAGCCGTGGGCGGCCCAGCCCTGGGTGGGCGACTCCGCGTTCGCCCACAAGGGCGGCATGCACGTCTCGGCGGTGCTCAAGCACCCGGAGACGTACGAGCACGTGGACCCGGGGGCGGTGGGCAACCATCGCCGCGTGCTGGTGTCGGAGCTGTCCGGCAAGTCCAACATCCTCTGGAAGGCGCGGGAGTACGGGATCGACCTGGACCACGAGACGCCCGAGACCCGCCGGATCCTGGACCAGCTCAAGGCCCTGGAGGACCAGGGCTTCCAGTTCGAGGGCGCCGAGGCGTCGTTCGAGCTGCTGATGGAGCGCGCGCTGGGCCGGCACCGGCCGTACTTCGACCTGGAGGCCTATCGGGTCATCGTCGAGGAGCAGAGCGGTGACGGCGAGCCCGTGGCCGAGGCCACGGTGCGCGTGCGGGTGAAGGGGATCCCGGAGCACACCGCCGCGGCCGGCAACGGGCCCGTCAACGCGCTGGACCACGCCCTCCGCAAGGCGCTGGAGGAGTTCTACCCGAACCTCCGGGAGATGCGCCTGCTGGACTACAAGGTCCGCATCCTGGACGAGTCCAAGGGCACCGCCGCCAAGACCCGCGTGCTGATCACCTCGGGGGACGGCGAGGAGACCTGGGGCACGGTGGGCGTGGCCGACAACATCATCGAGGCGTCGTGGCAGGCCCTGGTGGACTCCATCGAGTACAAGCTGCGGCGCGACGAGCGCCGGGCGGGACCGGCGCGATGAGGATCCTGGTCGTCGACGACGAGCAGCCGATCATGCAGCTCTGCGTCAAGGTGCTGGAGACGCAGGGCCACTCGGTGGACGGCTTCACGCGGGGCGAGGAGCTGCTGGCCCGCCTGGCCGACGGGCCGGCCGACCTCCTGGTGGTGGACTACAAGATGCCCGGCCTCAACGGCGTGGAGGTGGTCCGCCGCGCCCGCGCGCTCCGGCCCGGCCTGCGCATCGTGATGATCACCGGCCACGGCACGCGGGAGGTGGTCGAGGAGGCGTACGCCGCCGGCGTGGACAACGTCCTGCTCAAGCCCTTCACGCCCAACGAGCTGTCCGGCGCCGTGTCCAGCCTGGGCCCGCGCGCCGGCACCACCGCCTGACTCAGCAGCCCCGCGACGCCCGCCAGGCGCGGATCTGCTCCCCGTGCTCCCGGTAGTGGTGGGCGGAGCTCAGCTCCACGATGCCGCAGGCGGTCCGCTCCGGCTCGAATCGCTCCGCCGGCACCCGGGCGGCCGCCCGGCGGGGCGCGGGGAGTCACGGTCATGAACCGGAAGCGGCTCACCGAGATCGCCATCTGGGTGCTGACAGCGCTCGCGGCGGCCATGATGTTCGCGATGCCGGTGCGGGACCTCCTCCAGCGCCTGCGGCCGCCCGTGGGCGGCGGTCCGCCGTGAGGCGCGCGCCGGGGCGGCGCGCCTACGGGCGCAGGCGCTTGTAGAAGAGCAGCTCGCGGTAGCCCTGGGGCAGGTTGTCGATGTGCCCGGACGGCGTGAAGCCCAGGGCCGTGTGCATCCGGATGGCGACCGCGTTGGTCTCCACGGTGGACGAGTAGAGCCGCGGGCTCGGCGACATCCGCTCCACCGCCTCGTAGAGCGCCCGGGCGATGCCCCGGCGGCGGTACGCGGCCCCGACGGCCACGAGCGACACGTAGGTGCACTGGAACCAGTCGGTGCGGTAGGCCAGCACGCCGGCCACCGCGGCATCCTCCTCGGCCACCAGCAGGTGGTGGCGCTCCACGTGCGAGCGGATGAAGGGGCCGGCCCGCGCGGGGCCGATGACGTCGGCCGCCAGGTCCGTGAGGGCGCGGAAGTCGGACGGTCGCGCCTGGCGGATCTCCATGCCGCCAGTGTACCGCGCCGCCGGCGGCGCTCCCGTCAGCCCTGGAGGAACGCGCGCACCTCGCGGTGCACCAGCGGCTGCTCCGCCAGCAGGATGGTGTAGTGGTTGGCCCCGGGGACCACCACCAGGCGGCAGCGCGGGATCGCGTGCGCCATGGCCTCGGCCTCCTCCTGTGTCATGAGGCAGTCGTGGGGTGTGAGGAGGCCGTCGGGCGCCCGCAGGAGCAGGGTGGGGGCCGCGATGCGGTGGTGCAGCACCCAGAGCCGCTCCCGGGCGAGGCTGGCCAGCTCCTCCTCGATGGCGCGGCGCGGGACCTTGGACCGGACGCCGCCGCCCGGCGCCGGCTCCACGTCGTAGGTGAAGTAGCGCTCCAGGTGCTCGTTCCACCGGCCGGCGAACATGGGCAGCCCGCGGAGCATCCCGAGGAACGCCTCCAGCGACGGGAACTCGACGCCCAGACGGTTCACGGCCGGCGCGATCGAGTCGAGGACCTCGGCGCGGACGTCGAGGCCGCCGTCCACCAGGACCAGCCGCTCCACCCGCTCGGGGTGGTGGGCCGCGAACCACACCGCGATGGCCGCGCCCAGCGAGTGCCCCATCACGGTGGCCTGCGCGAGGCCCAGGTGGTCGAGCAGCGCCCCCAGGTCGCGCGCGTGCTCCGCCAGGCCGTAGCCGTGCTCGGGCTTGTCGCTGTCGCCCCGCCCCCGGAGGTCGTAGGCGATGAACCGCCAGCCGGGGACCAGCGCGCCGGCCAGGGGGTACCAGCAGGTGTGGTTGGCCGTGAGGCCGTGCACGGCGACCACCGTGCCGCGCGGCCGCGGCTCGCACGGCCACACCCGGACGGCCAGCCGGAGGTCGCGGACCTTCACGCGGTCCATCAGTAGGTCCCCGGGCGGACCTGACGGTACAGCGCCTTGAGGCCCTCCGGCGTGAACTCCGCCGACTGGCAGAACCCGATGATCTTCCGCTCGTCGGCCTCCACGCGGGCCACCGCCTCGGGGATGCGCGGGGCGATCTCCGCGGGGATGGTCACCACGCCGTGCTGGTCGGCGTGGAGCAGGTCGCCCGGCCGCACCCACAGCCCCCCGACCTTCACGGGGAGGCCGAAGTCCACCATGTGCACGTACGCGTGGGAGACCGACACGTGGGCGGCGGCGAACTGGAAGCCCAGCGCCCGCACCTCGTCGAGGTCGCGCACGGAGCCGTCGGTGACGACGCCCGCGCAGCCCAGCGCCCGGTGGATGTTGGCCTGCACCTCGCCCCACTGGGCGCCCTGGCCGCGGGGATCGTCCAGGTCGTGGACCACGATCACCCTGGGGGCGGGGATCGAGAGCACGTAGTCCCACCAGGCGAAGGTGCTGGCGCGGTGGCCCGCCAGGGGCTCGGGCTCGGCCCGGACGAGTGCGGTGACCGCGTGGCCCACCAGGGGGCCCAGCTCGGGGAACAGGCAGCGGATCTCGGACGACATGAAGCCCTGGCTGCGGGGCCGGACGCCGAACGTCTCGATGGCGTTGGCCACGCTGGGGCTGGAGATCTTGCGGAGCGCGTCGATCACGTCCACCTCCGGAGCAGGGGTTCGATGCTGGCGAGCGTCGGCTCGACGGTGACCACGGGCTCGGCCCGCTCGGCGGCGGGCTCGGGCTGCTTGAGCCCGTGGCCGGTGACCACGCACACGACCAGGTCGCCGGGACGGATCGTGCCGTCGCGCCGGAGCCTGAGCGCCGCGGCCAGCGAGGCCGCGGCCGACGGCTCGCAGAAGATGCCGGCCGTCCGGGCCAGCAGGGCCTGCGCGGCCAGCAGCTCGTCGTCGGGGCACGCCACGCAGGCGCCCCCCGTCTCCCGGACGGCTCGGAGCGCGCGCC
>JBBIOF010000241.1:0-4731 GCA_037443505.1 Candidatus Rokuibacteriota bacterium | reverse complement strand
AGCCACCGCCCCGCCGGCGCCTGCCGGGCGCCCGCGGCCACGCGGTCCAGGACCTCCTGCACCGAGCCGGCCTGGATCCGGACCTGGCGCATCTGGCCGGCGCGCGGCTCCAGACGCTCCAGCTCGTCGCGCTGGTCCACCAGCGCGTACTCGAACAGCGTGGCGTGGGTGTCGATGAGGCCGGGGACCACGCTCTTGCCCCGGAGGTCCAGGCGCCGCGTGCCGGCGGTGGCGTGGCGGAGCACGTCGGCGGTCCGGCCCACCGCCAGCACCCGGCCGTCCCGGACCGCGATGGCCTCCGCGACGGTGAAGGCGGGGTCGGCCACCAGGACCTTGCCGTTGTAGAGGACGAGATCGGCCGCGAGGGCCGGGCACGCCGCCAGGAGCGGCGCCAGCGCCAGGAATCCCAGGACCCGCGTCATGGTGCGGTCAGCGCCTCACGACGCCGCGGCGCACGAGGCGGTAGAGCTCGGCGACCTCGGCCGGCTGGAGGAGGAGCGAGAGCAGGAGGTACGAGGCGGCCCCGACCGCGACCGACCCGCCCACGGTCATGGAGACGGCGGCCAGGGAGCCCGCGCCCGACAGCCCCTCGAGGAGCTGCAGGACCAGGAAGAGCACGGCGCCCATGGCGGCCGCCACCAGCGTGGTCGTGCCGAAGGAGCGGAGCGCCCGGCGGTACTCCGGCTGCCGCAGCTCCTTCGGGAGGACCCAGAAGAGCAGGGCCGCCTTGACCACGAAGGAGAGCGACTCGGCCAGGGCGAGGCCCGCGTGGGCCATGGAGCCCACCAGGGCGAAGGACAGGAGGATCTTGACGCCCAGCCGCACGAGCCCCATGGCGACCGGGGTCCGGGTGTCCTTCAGGCTGTAGAAGCCGAAGCTCAGCACGCTGGACACGCTGTAGGCGGCGAGGCCGACGGCGTAGAAGAGCACCGCCTGGGTGGTCAGCCGCACCGAGTCCTCGCCGAAGGCGCCGCGGTAGTAGACCAGGCGGACGAGCGGCTCGGCCAGCACCGCGAGGCCGATGGACGTGGGCAGGACCACCCAGAAGACGGTCTTGAGGGACTTGAAGAGCTTCCGGCCCAGGTCGTCCCACGCCTCGACCCCCGCGATCCGCGAGAAGAACGGGAAGAGCACCGTGGTCAGCGACGTGACGAACAGCTCGAACACCGCGTAGGTCAGCCGGTGGCCGTAGGAGAGCGCGGACAGGCTGCCGGGCGGGAGCATGGAGGCGAAGATGCGGTCCACCACCGTGGCCATCTGGCTGCCGCCGATGCCGACGAGCAGGGGGAAGCTCATCCAGAGCATGCGCCGGAGCGTGGGGTTGGTGAAGTCCACGCCGAACCGGTAGTGGGCGCGGTTCCGCCAGAGCACCGGCAGCTGGACCAGCACCTGGGTGGCGGTGCCCAGGATCGTGGCGACCACCAGGCCGTGGATGCCCGCGAACGGCGCCAGCAGCAGCACGGCGGGGATGACGGTGAGGTTGTCCGCCGTGATGAGCACGCCCGGGCGCCCGAAGCGCTCGTAGGACTGGGAGATCGCCGACAGGATCCGGGCGAGCCCCAGCAGGACGAACGTGGACATCATGAGCCGGGTGAGCCCCACCGCGAGCGCCTTGGTCTCCCCGGCGAACCCCGGCGTCACCACCTCCACGAGGTACGGGGAGACGAACCACCCGATCCCCGCCGCGCCCACCAGGAAGACCATCGTGCTGTTCATGAGGACGCAGGCGTGCTTCCAGGCGGCGGCCTCGCCCCGCGCGGACAGCTCCTCGGCGAACAGCGGGACGAAGACGAGGCGGATCGGGGCGCGGAACCAGACGAAGAGGAGCCCCGCGATGGTGCTGGCGGCCAGGAAGGCGTCCATGCTGGCCGAGGTGCCGAAGTTCCACGCGACGACCACGTCGCGCAGGAGCCCCGTCGCCTTGCCCAGGACGGTGAGGGCCATCAGGAGCGCCGTCGATCGGAGGATGCGCCGGGTCGGGGAGCCCATGGGCCGGCTCACGGATCGGGCCACTGCCAGCAGGCGAGCCGCCAGCCGCCGCCCTCTACGCACAGGGCGGCCTCGCAGCCGGGACCCACCGGGAGCGGTGAGAGCCACCAGCCCGCCGCCTCCGGCGCCGCGCCGCCGGCCGCCCCCGGGAGCCCGAGCCCGGTGGCCTTGGCGAGGGCCTCCCTCCTGGTCCACCAGGCGAAGAAGGCCTGCGGCCGCGCCTCGGGCGGGAGCCTGCGGAGCGCCGCAGCCTCTGCCGGCTCCAGCAGGCCCTCGTCCGCCAGGTCCGGCCGGACGTGCTCCACGTCGATGCCCACCTCCCGCCCGCGGGCGAGGGCGACCAGGGCGAGCCCGCGGGAATGCGAGAGGTTGAAGCGCAGCCCGCTCGAGGCGGCCGCGGCGTCCAGGGCGGGCTTGCCGTGTGGGCCGCGCCGGAAGGCCACCTGCTCCGGATCCACACCGAGGTACCAGCCCAGGAGGGCCCGCAGCACGCCGTGGGCGGCGACGAACCGGTCGCGGTCCATCCTGGACCGGTAGCGCTCCGCCCGCGCGATCTCCTCGGGCCCGAGGGTCCGGGCCAGCCGCTCCACGTCCGCCGGCGGGCGGTCGAGCGAGGCGCGCCAGACGTGGACGTCGCCGGGACCCAGGGCCGGGGCCGCGGGCGGGCAGGGGCGCCACGCCGCGGGATCGGGGTGGAGCACGGCGCCCCTCACGGCCGCGCCATCGCCTCCACGGCCCGGCGGACCAGGTCGAGCAGCGCCTGCTGGCTCCCGAGCGCCGTGCACGTGTGGTCGGCGTCCTCGATCGTCTCGACCCGGAGGCGGCCGCGAGCCCCGAGCTCGCGCACGTCGCCGCCCAGGATGACGTCCAGGCAGTCCCTGCCCAGGTCCCTCTGGCTGAAGACCAGGCGCAGGTCCACCCCGCGGTCCACGAGCGAGCGGAGGTCCGCGGCGATCCGGTCCGCCACCGACCGGGCCGACCGCCTGGTCGCGAGCAGGCTCCGCAGCCGCTCGCCGACGACCCGGTACCGGGCGCGCCCCGTGAGGGCGCGCGCCCAGCGCCGGGGGTCCGTGAACGCGGTCTTCCAGTAACGGCGGGCCTTCGCGTAGGTCCGGAGGTCCTCCCCGTAGGTCTGGGGATTGATCAGGATCGCCCCGGCCACGCGAGGGTCGCGGCAGGCGGCCCGGTAGGAGACGACCGCGCCGGAGGAGATGCCCACCAGCACGAACCGGCTGCAGCCCCGCGTGGCGCTGAGGTGGTCCATGGCCTCCTGGGCCTCGCTCACCGCGCTCTCCTCGAAGGGCAGGTGGTCGCTCCGGGCCGGGCTGTCGCCGATGCCGGAGAAGTCGAAGCGCAGGACCACGAACCCGAGCGGGGCCAGCGTCCGCGCGATCTTCACGTGGAGCCGGTGGGGGCCCACGCGGTGGATGATCCCCGCGTTCAGGACGATGACGGCCGGGAGGTCCGCGCGCGTGCCCGGCTCAGGCGGGTCGGCGACGATGCCGACCAGGGAACCCGACTTGCCGAAGACCGAGACGCTCTCTCTCACGGGGAGACTCGCGACATCCAGGCGACGACGCCCTGGAGCACCTGGTGGGGAACGACCGTCTTGTTCTCCTTGAGCCAGATCCTGGGGCCGGACACGCGCTGGTAGTCCACCGCGGTGCCCAGGCGCACGAGCCGCTCCGCGAGGGGCGCGGCGCCCCCGGCCTCGCCGGTGTCGATCACCAGGACGTGCCGGGCCGGCGGGCGCCGGACGCCCAGGAGGTCGACGGCGGCGAGGTCGTCCCGGAGCCGGTCGGTGAGGGGGAACCCGAGCACCTCGGCCGGAAGGGGCGCCCCACCCGGCCGCTCGCCGCGGGCGGACAGCGCCGCCAGCTCTTCGAGATGGGCCCGGCCGTCGATGACCGGGTCCCACAGCACCATCGCCTCCACGTCGCCCAGCTCGGCGCCGTGGAGGAGCGCCAGGGTGGCGCCGAGCCGGAGCCCGGCCAGGCCGATCCTCGCCCCGCGGCACCGCCGCCTGGTCTCGGCGACGGCCCCGGCGAGGTCGTCCAGCCACTGCCGGATGCCGGCGTCCTCGAAGTCGCCAGCCGAGTCCCCGCAGCCCGAGAAGTCGAAGCGGAGAGCGGGGAAGCCCGCGTGGGCCAGGCGGGCCGCCAGCTGGCGGTAGGTGCGGTGCGAGCGGATGTACTCCTGGCCCATCGGGCAGGCCAGGACCACTCCGCACGGGCGCGGCGTGCCGACCGGGGGGTGGTAGCAGCCGAAGAGCGCGGTGCCGTCGGCGCGGAAGTAGCGGGGCTCGAGGTCGAGACCGGGCACGTCGGGTCCTCAGTCGGCGGCGCGGGAGGAGAACAGGCGCCGCAGGAGTCCCTTCGGCTCGGACGGCGCCGCCGACCGCCGCTCGCCGCATGCGGCGGCGAGCTGGCCCAGCGTCTGGAACATGAGGTCCGTGCGGTGGAGCCGGACGCCCAGCGCCTTCTCCACCCTCGCCAGGACCTGGGTGGCCAGGAGCGAGTGGCCGCCGAGGTCGAAGAAGTTGTCGTAGACGCCCACGCGGTCGATCCCCAGCAGCTCCTGCCAGATCTCGGCGATGGCCCGCTCGGCCTCGGTGCCGGGCGCCTCGTACGTGCTCGCCCCCTCGGGCCGGGAGTGGCGGGCGGGGCCCTCCGCCCCGTCGGGCACCGTGGCGTCGGCGGAGACCTCCGCCGGCACGGGCGCCGGGCGCTCGGGCTCGCGCCC
>JBBIOF010000240.1:0-4748 GCA_037443505.1 Candidatus Rokuibacteriota bacterium | reverse complement strand
GCGCCCGGGCCGCCAGGTAGTCGTCGTAGTCCCCCGGGTAGCTGGTCAGGCGGCCGGCCGAGACCTCGACCACCCGGGTGGCCACCCGGTTGATGAAGTAGCGATCGTGGGAGATGAAGACGATCGTGCCCGGGAACCCGGCCAGCGCGTCCTCCAGCACCTCGCGCGAGGCCAGGTCCAGGTGGTTCGTGGGCTCGTCCAGGCAGAGCAGCGCCGCCGGGCGGACCAGCATCCGGGCCAGCGCCAGGCGCGCCTTCTCACCGCCGGACAGGACGCGCACCTTCCTGTCCACCGCTTCGCCAGAGAAGAGGAAGGCGCCCAGGATCGTGCGCAGCCGCGTGCGCGCGGACTCCGGGGCGACCGCCTCCATCTCCTCGAGGACGGTACGGTCGGGATCCAGGGCGTCCAGCTGGTGCTGGGCGTAGTAGTGGGCTTCCACGTGCGGCCCCAGGGTCCGCTCGCCGCCGTCGGGGGGCAGCACGCCGGCCAGGATGCGAAGCAGCGTGGACTTGCCAGCCCCGTTGACGCCCACCAGCGCCACCCGCTCCCCCCGCTCGATGTCGAAGTCCACGCCGGCGTAGACCACGCGGTCGCCGTAGGCCTTGTGCACCCCCCTGAGCGCAGCCACCCGGCGGCCCGTGCGCGGGGGCTCGGGGAAGGCGAAGCGGATGCGCCGCGCCGGCCCGTCCACCTCCACGCGCTCCATCCGCTCCAGCATCTTGACGCGGCTCTGCACCTGCCGGGCCTTGGTCGCCTTGTAGCGGAAGCGCTCGATGAACCGCTCGATCTCCGCCACGCGCCTGGCCTGCTGGCGGGCCCGGGCCTCCAGCAGTGCGCGCCGCGCCTCGCGCTCCACCAGGTAGTGGTCGTAGTCGCCCCCGTACGTGGCCAGGCCGTCGGCCCCCAGCTCGGCGATCGCCGACACCATCCGGTTGAGGAAGTACCGGTCGTGGGAGACCACGACCACCGATCCCCCGTAGCCGGCCAGGAAGCTCTCGAGCCAGGCCAGCGACTCGAGGTCCAGGTGGTTGGTCGGCTCGTCGAGCAGGAGGAGCGAGGGGCGGAGCAGGAGCAGCCGGGCCAGGACGGCCCGCATGCGCCAGCCCCCGGACAGCTCCGCCACCGACCGGCCGAGGTCCGCCGCCGCGAAGCCCAGGCCGGAGAGCACGGCCCGGGCCTCGCCTTCCAGGCGATAGCCCCCCGCCGCCTCGAAGCGGTGCTGGAGGTCGCCCCAGCGCGCCGTCAGCGCCCCGTCGGGCGAGCGGGCGAGCGCGGCCGCGACCTCCTCCATCTCCCGCTCCAGCGCCCAGACCTCCTCGAACCCCGAGAGCGCCGTGGCCAGGACGGAGCCGGACCCGGCCTCCGTGACCTCCTGAGGAAGGTAGCCCACCGTGGCGGTGCGGGCTCGGCTCACCCGCCCCTCGTCGGGCTCCTCCAGGCCGGCCAGGATGCGGCACAGCGTGGTCTTGCCCGCCCCGTTCGGCCCGACCAGACCGATCCGCTCCCCCTCACCGATGCGCCAGGAGAGGCCGCGGAACAGCGGGCGGCCGCCGTAGGCCTTCGCGACGCCCTCGAGCTGGACCAGCACCCGCTGCTAGCCCATGCCCTGCACGCGCTCGGGCAGGATCTTCACGGTGAGCCGCACCTCGCCGGGCTGCCGGTACGGGTAGCGATCCTGGCCCAGGTACTTCCGGGCGAGCGCGTCGATGTGGGCGTCGGCGCCCTGCTCGGTGATCTCGGCCACGCGGCCCCGCACCTGCACGTAGCGGTAGGGGTTGTCGGGGTCCTGGACCGAGAGCGCCACCCGCGGGTCGCGCCGGAGGTTCCGGTCCTTCACTCGTCCCCGGGCGGTGTTGATGCGGACGTGCGTGCCGTCGAAGTCGCACCACACCGGCGTGACCTGGGGGACGCCGTCCCCGCTCACGGTGGCCAGGTGGGCGAACGCCTTCTTGTCGAAGATGTCGCGGTACCGGTCCAGCGCCGCCGCTCCCGTCATGGAGCACCTCCCCTCAGCTCCTCGATCACGGAGAACGCGTGCCGCACGGACTTGGCGGCCAGCGTCCCACCCATGAGGAGCCCGATGTCCAGCGTCTCCGCGATCTCCGCGTCCGTCGCGCCCAGGTCGAGGACCTCCTCGACGCGGTGGTCGATTCAGTCGAAGCAGTTCTGGGAGACCGCCACCGCCAGGGCGGTGAGCTCCTTGTGCTTCCTGGACAGCGCCCCGTCGGCGAAGACCCGCTTGCCCAGGTCCCCGAGGGCCGCGTAGACCGTCATCGGCGACCGGAGCATCAGCCCGTTGAGCCGCTTCCTCTGCGCCTTGCGCTCGTGCAGGTGCATGCGTTCCCTCCCGGCCTCATCCCTCGTGCGTGGTCAGCTCCGCCGCGCGCGCCTCCGCCAGGCCCCGCAGGGCGAAGAGCAGGCGCACCACGCACTGCTGGACCAGCAGCGCGTCCTGGGTGAACGGGTCGGCCAGCCACTCCCGGACCCAGTCCCCCTTCTCCCTGGCGAAGCCCAGCGTGGGGGACAGCGCCTGCAGCCGCAGCAGCAGGTCGTCGGGGGGCAGGCCCGCCGCCCTGAGCCGCGCCACCACCGCCGCCCGCACCGCGGCGTTCCAGATCCCGGTGAGCCCTTCCAGCAAGGCGTCGTAGCAGGTGAGGCCCGCCCGCTCCTGGAACTGCTGGAGCACCCCCGGCACCAGGGGGTTCACCGTCGTGTCGCCCTCCTCGTCCACGCCGAAGAGCGGCCCGATGACGGGGTCCTGCTGGGGCCGGGGCAGCCGCTCGAGCAGCTCGACGGCGGTGGCGGCGGGCACGGCGGGCATCCGGGAGAGGCGCTCGAGCAGCGGTACGTCGCTCATGGTCAGCTCCCTGCGCGTCCGGGCTCGCCCCGCACCTCGGCCCGCGCCAGCTCCTGCGCGCGCCCCGCGGGCACGAGGAAGGCGGAGGCCACGGCGGCCACGCACACCACCAGCCCCACGAGGAAGACGCCGTGCAGGGCCTCGGCCATGGACAGGCCGGCGTGCAGCCGCTGCGCCATGACCGTGCCCATCACGGACAGGCCGATGGCGCCGCCCACGGTGCGGAAGAACTGGGTGACGGAGGTGGCCGCGCCCAGGTCGGCGCGCGGCACCGCGCTCTGGACCGCGATCAGCATGGGGACCATGGTCATGCCCATGCCCACCCCGGCCAGGAGCACGTCGCGCATGGCCGCGGCCTGCGTGAGAGCGCTGCCCCACCGAGTGAAGAGCATGAAGGCGGCGGTGAGGCAGAGCATGCCCAGCACGACCGGCATCCGGTAGCCGACCCGCAGCACCAGCCGGGCGCTGGTCACGGACAGGACGATCCAGCCCAGGATGAAGGGGGTGAGCACCGACCCGGCGGCGGTGGCGGAGGCGCCCACGACCGCCTGCATGAAGAGGGGGACGAAGGAGATGGCACCGAACATGGCCATGCCGGCCAGGAACCCGGTCACGACCGCGGCCACCACGATCCGGCTGGCGAAGAGCCGGGGCGGGACGATGGGCTCGGCCACCCGCCGCTCCACCCCCACGAAGGCCGCCAGGGCCGCTCCCGAGAACAGGATGGGCCCCACGACGTCCAGCCCTCCCCACTCGCCGACCCGGCCCGCCTCCACCACGCCCAGCAGGAGCGCCGAGACCCCCGACGCGAACAGGAGCACGCCGGCGTAGTCGATGGCCGGCCGCCGGGCCCGGCCCTCCTCCCGGAGCGCCCCGCCGATGAGCGCCATCGCCACCGCGCCGAAGGGCAGGTTGATGTAGAAGACCCAGCGCCACGAGACGTGGTCGGTCAGGAGCCCCCCGAGGAGCGGGCCGACGATGGAGGCCACGCCCCAGACCCCGGAGAAGTAGCCCTGCATCTTCGCGCGGCGCTCCAGGCCGAACAGGTCGCCCACGATGGTCATCCCGATGGTCATGAGCGAGCCGGCCCCGAGCCCCTGGACCATGCGGAACACGATCAGCGCCACCATCGACCGTGCCGCGCCCGACAGCGCGGAGCCGGCCAGGAAGACGGACAGGCCGGCGAGGTACGTGGGGCGGCGTCCGTAGAGATCCGACAGCCGCCCCCAGAGCGGCATCGTCACCGTCGAGGTGAGCAGGAACCCGGAGAAGACCCACGAGTAGATGCTGAGGCCGCCCAGGCTCCGGACCACCGTCGGCATGGCGGTGGCCACCACCGTGGACTCCATCGCCGCCAGGAAGATCGACACCATGACCCCGAGCAGCACCCGCCGCTTCCGGGCCTCGTCCATCAGTGGCCGCCCGTGCAGGCCGCGCAGCGGCACCGCTGGCGGAGGTCCGCGTACGGGTAGAGGCTCCGGTGCCCGTCCGTCCAGGTGACCTGCAGGCCCTCCGGGGTCCGCCGGATGTCCGCCGGCCACGTCATCTCCGGCGTCGTCGCCCCCAGCGCGCCGCAGGCGCCGCAGGGGCAGTCACGCCGTAACGCCTCGAAGGGGAAGATGGAGCCGTGGTTGTCGCCCCACGTGACACCCACGGCGTAGCGCCCCACCAGGTGGACGTCACGGGGCGCGTGCGGGTCCGGCTGGCCCAGGAGCGGCAGCGGCTTCTTCACGCCCCGCCTCCCGCGGCCGGCCGCGCGAGCCTCAGGCCGGCCAGCAGGTAGTGGACCGCCAGGTTCTGGTACGGGCCCCACCGCGCCGCGCGCCGGCGGATGCCGGCCTCGCCGAGCGGGCGCCCGTAGCCGCGCTCGATCGACTTCTTCGCCGACCTG
>JBBIOF010000239.1:0-4753 GCA_037443505.1 Candidatus Rokuibacteriota bacterium | reverse complement strand
CACCGGCCGGGCGTGACGCCGAGCCGCGCGGCCACCGCGGCCAGCCACTCGCGCCCGCCCTGGAGCGCGCAGGACACGCCGGTGCAGACCCGGACGTGGTGCCGGCCCCGGGGCCGCAGGCGCAGCTCCGGGTAGTGGGTGGCCACCCCGTAGACCTCGCTGACGGGCACGCGCAGGTGCGCCGCCGTGATCGCCAGCGCCTCCTCCGACAGGGAACCGGCGGCCTCCTGCACGGCCTGCAGCGCCGGCAGGAGCCACTGCCGCTCGCGCGGGAACCGCTGGAGCACGGTGGACAGGTCGCCGCTCACGCCCCGATCCTCAGAAGAGCCCGTGCACCCTGCCCTCCGCGTCCAGGTCGATCCGCCAGGCGTTGGGCTCGGAGGGCAGCCCGGGCATCGTCACCATCTCGCCGAGCAGCGCGTAGAGGAAGCCGGCGCCCACCGAGGCGCGCACGTCGCGGACGGGGACCCGGAAGCCGCGGGGCCGCCCCACGCGCGCCGGGTCGTGGGAGAGCGAGAGGTGGGTCTTGGCCATGCAGATCGGGAGCCGGTCCCAGCCGAGCCGCGTGCAGCGCTCGATGGCCCGCTCGGCGGCCGGCAGGTAGTCCACGCCGTCCGCGCCGTAGAGCCGGGTGGCGATGGTCTCGATCTTCTCCTTGATGGGCCGGTCCAGCTCGTAGAGGAACCGGAGCCGGCCCGGGCGCCCGGCTGCCTCCAGCACGGCGGCCGCCAGCTCCTCGGCTCCGGCCCCGCCGCGGGCGAAGACCTCGCTCCGCCACGCGCTGACGGCGCCCGCCGCCACCGCCCGCTCCCGGACCAGCGCGATCTCCGCTTCGGTGTCGGTGGGGAAGACGTTGACGGCCACCACCACCGGCGCCCCGAAGAGCCGTGCGTTCTCGATCTGCTTGTCCAGGTTGACGCAGCCGGCCGCCACCGCGGCCAGGTCCTCGCGTCCGAGCGCCGGATCCAGCGGCTTGCCCGCGGCCACGCGGTAGCGCCCGCTGTGCACCTTGAGCGCGCGCACCGTGGCCACCAGGACGGTGACGTCGGGCGCGAGCCCCGACGTGCGGCACTTGATGTCCACGAACTTCTCCATCCCCATGTCGGCGCCGAAGCCGCTCTCGGTCACCACGCAGTCGGCCAGCCGGAGCGCGATCAGGTCCGCCAGGATCGAGCTGTTGCCGTGGGCGATGTTGGCGAAGGGGCCCGCGTGGACGAACGCGGGCGTGCCCTCGGAGGTCTGCACCAGGTTGGGCTTGACGGCGTCGCGCAGCAGCACGGCCATCGCCCCCGCCGCGCGGAGGTCCTCGGCCGACACCGGCGAGCCGTCGGTGGTGTCACCCACCACGATGCGTCCCAGGCGGTCGCGGAGGTCCTTGTAGCCTGAGGTGAGCCCCAGGATGGCCATGACCTCGGAGGCCACGGCGATCTCGAAGCCGGTCTCGCGCGGTCGGCCGTTGTCACGCCCGCCCAGGCCGATCACCACCCGCCGGAGCGCCCGGTCGTTGACGTCCACCACCCGCGGCCAGGTGATGGACAGCGGGTCGAGCCCCGCGGGCCGGCCGCGCATCAGCGCATCGTCCACCATGGCCGCGAGCAGGTTGTGGGCCAGGGCGACCGCGTGGATGTCGCCCGTGAAGTGCAGGTTCACCTCCTCCATGGGCACCACCTGGGCGCGCCCCCCGCCGGCGCCCCCGCCCTTGATGCCGAAGACGGGCCCCAGCGAGGGCTGCCGCAGGCAGGCGACGGCCCGCCGCCCCAGGCGGTTCAGCGCCATGGCGAGACCGATGGTGGTGACGGTCTTGCCCTCGCCGAGGGGCGTCGGCGTGATGGAGGTGACGTCCACGTACGTGCCGACCGGGCGGCCGGCGATCCGGTCGAGGATCGAGAGCGACACCTTGGCCTTGAACCGCCCGTGGGGCTCCAGCTCGTCGTCGGCGATGCCCAGTTCCGCCGCGATCTCGGCGATGGGCCGGGGGACGGAGCGCACGCCGGGGGCGCTCAGCGAGCGGCGGCCGCGCCCAGCGGCTCCACCCGCACGGCGCAGACCTTGTACTCGGGGATCTTGGAAACCGGATCCAGGGCCGAGTTGGTGAGGACGTTGGCGGCCGACTCCTGGAGCTTGACGAACGGCACGAAGACGGCCCCCGGGCGGACGGCGTCGGTGAGCCGCGCGTGCGCCGTCAGCTCCCCGCGGCGCGACGCGACCCGCACGGCGTCGCCGTCCGCGACGCCGAGGCGGCGGGCGTCGGCGGGGTGGATCATCACCTCCAGCCGGGGCGCCAGCTCGACGAGCCCCGGCACCCGCCGGGTGATGGTTCCCCCGTGCCAGTGATACAGGACGCGGCCGGTATTCAGGATGAAAGGATAGTCGCGGTCCGGCAGCTCGGCCGCCTCGGCGGTCTGGACCGCCGGCACGAACCGCGCCCGGCCACGCGGGAAGGACTCCGCGTAGAGGTAGCGCGTGCCCGGGTGGTCGGGCGCCGGGCACGGCCACTGCAGGCCGCCCTCCCGGTCCAGCCGGGCGTGGCTCAGCCCGGCGAGGAACGGCACCAGGCCCGCCATCTCGTCGAAGATTTCCGCGGCCTCGCGGTAGTCGAACTGCGCGTCCACGGGCCGCCCCAGCCGGCGCGCCAGCCGCTTCGCCAGCTCCGCGGTGATCCACCAGTCCGGCCGCGCCTGGCCGGGCGGCGGCAGCACGCGCCGCACGCGCTGGACGCGGCGCTCCGAGTTGGTGAACGTGCCCTCCTTCTCCGCGAACGACGCCGCCGGCAGGAACACGTGGGCGCGCTCGGCCGTCTCGTGCAGGAACAGGTCCTGCACCACCAGGAAGTCGAGCTGGGTGAGGGCCTTCTCGGCGTGGTGGAGGTCGGGCTCGCTGAGCAGCGGGTTCTCGCCCACCACGTACATGGCCCGCACCTCGCCCGTGAGGCACGCCTCGATCATCTCGGTGACCACCAGGCCGGCGCGGTCCGGCGGCCGCACGCCCCACGCGCGCTCGAACCGCGCCAGCGTCGCGGCGTCGTAGCCCTGGTAGCCGGGCAGGTTGGTGGGGATGCAGCCTGCGTCCCCGCAGCCCTGCACGTTGTTCTGCCCGCGCAGCGGGGAGACGCCCGTGCCCGGGCGCCCGACCTGCCCCGTCACCAGCGCGAGGTTCAGCAGCGCGTGGGCGTTGTGGATGCCGTTGGTGTGCTGGGTGACGCCCATGCCCCAGACCAGGCAGGAGCCGCCGAACGGGGGGCGCGCGTACCAGCGCGCCGCCTGCCGGATGTCTGCCGCCGGAACGCCCGTGACCGCCTCGGCCCGGTCCGGCGTGAACGCCTCCAGCGAGGCCCGCCAGGCCTCGAAGCCCTCCGTGCGGGCGCGCACGAACTCCAGGTCCGCCAGACCCTCGTCGAGAATCACCCTCGCCATGGCGTTGAAGAGCGTCACGTCCGTGCCCGGCCGCTGGGCGAGCCACAGGTCCGCCTGGTCCACCAGCTCGACCCGCCTGGGGTTCACCACCACGAGCCTCGCCCCGCGGCTCACGGCGCGGCGGAACCTGACGGCGATCACGGGGTGGTTGGCGGACGCGTCGGCGCCCACCACAACGAGGCAGCCCGCCTCCTCGTAGTCCGCGTAGGAGTTGGACGTGGCGCCCGAGCCCATGGACGCCAGCATGGCCTCCACGGAGGGCGAGTGGCAGAGCCGGGTGCAGTGGTCCACGTTGTTGGTGCCCATGACCACCCGGCAGAGCTTCTGGACGACGTAGCCGTCCTCGTTGGTGGCCTTGGCGCTGGCGAGCGCCGCGAAGCGCCCGCGGTGACGCGCCAGGCCCTCGGCCGCGGCGTCGAGCGCCTCGTCCCAGGTGGCCTCCCGCCAGCGGCCGTCGCGCTTCACCAGCGGCGTGGTGACGCGGTCGCGCGCGTGGACGAAGCCCGTGCCGAAGCGGCCCTTGACGCACAGCATCCCCTGGCTCGACGCGTTGGTGGGCACGTCGTCAGCCACCAGCGCGAGCCGGCCGTCCTCGCGCACGCCGAGGACGAGGCCGCAGCCCACGCCGCAGTACGGGCAGGTGGTCTCCACCCGGCGGACCACCGTCGCGGCGTCCTCCCGCGGCCGCAGCGCGCCGGTGGGGCACGTGGCGACGCACTGGCCGCAGGAGGTGCAGACGGAGTCGGCCAGGAGCCCGTCGCCGGCGACGCCCACCCGGGTCGCGTGGCCGCGGCCCAGCAGCGCGATGGCGCCGATGCGCTGCACGTCGTCGCACGCGGTGGTGCACCGGCCGCAGAGGATGCACGCCTCCCGGTCCAGCACGAAGAACGGCTTCGAGGTGTCGGGCGCGAAGCGGTGGAGCGCCGCGAAGGAGGGCCGGGCCAGGCCGTGCCGCGCGGCGGCCTCGCCGAGCTGCCCGAAGCCGTCCCCCTCGCGGGCCAGCATCGAGCGCGTCAGGTCCAGCACCGCCGTCCGGACCCGCACGGCCTCGGGATGCGTGGTGCTCACCACCATGCCGTCCCGCGCAGGGAGGTGGCAGGCGGCGAGCGTGCCGCGCTGTCCCTCCACGTGCACCAGGCAGGTCCGGCACGCCCCCAGCGGCGGGCGGTCGGGATCCTTGCAGAGCTGCGGCAGCGCGATGCCGAGGGCGTTGACGGCGTCAAGGACGGTGGCGCCGGCGGGAACCTCGATGGCCCGGCCGTCGATGGAGAGCCTCATCCCGCCCCATTGTACGGCACGGGGCGGGCGCCGCGGCGCCGTGAGGGCGCGCGGCGGCGGCC
>JBBIOF010000238.1:0-4775 GCA_037443505.1 Candidatus Rokuibacteriota bacterium | reverse complement strand
TCGCCCGCCCCCCGTGCCCGGGGCGGTGGCCACTCGAGTCCGCAGCCCTCACCGCAGAACCCCCAGCCCCAGCTCCTCCCCCCGGGCCTCCACGCGCGCCTCGTCCTCGGGCGCGGGGCGCACGGTGGGCGGGAAGCGCTCGCCGCCCCACTCGGGCCGGGGCTCGAACCGCCACGAGCGCGTGGCGTCGATCAGCACCCGGTTCCAGAGCCCGGTCCCCAGCCGCTGGACGTCGCGGTCCTCGAAGGGCGTGCTGGGATCGATGGGTGAGCCGAAGATGCCGGGGAAGACCACGATGCCGCCCTCACCCGCGTTCACCCGGTGGGCGAAGGCCCAGTCCACCTGCTCGTAGGACGAGGGGTCGATGTCCTCCTCCACCACCGTGACGTGCTTGTAGCGGTACTGCGCGGCCGCGTTGCCCCACAGGGCGGCGGCGATCTGCTTGGGCTGTCCCTGGTAGTGCTTCCGGATCTGCACGTGGACGTTCACGCCGTTGGTGATGGGCGGGACCCAGACGTCCAGGATCCCGGGGATGCCGGCCGCGGTGAGGATGTCCCACGCGATGGCCGCGCGCTGGACGGAGGACATCACGCTGTTCTCGCTGTAGGAGCCGGGCAGCGTGCCCTCCAGGGTGCCCCGGAAGATGGGATCCGACCGGTGGGTGATGCAGGTGACGCGCATGGTGGGGCGCGGGGTGGGCACGTCCGACACGTAGCCGGTGAACTCGCCGAACGGCCCCTCCAGCTCCCACGTGGACGGGTCGTCGCTGATGAACCCCTCGATGACGATCTCCGCCGCGGCCGGGACCTCCAGGTCCACCGTCTCGCAGCGCACCAGCTCGGCCGGCTCCCCGCGGTAGCCGCCCATCACGTCCCACTCGCACACGCCCGCGGGCACCGGTGAGCCGGCCAGGAACGGCATGATCGGGTCCCAGCCGATCACGCAGGCCACCGGCATGGGCTCGCCGCGGCGGGAGTACTCTAGGAAGTGCTGGCCCCAGTGCTGGCCGCCCTTCACCAGGAGCATGGGCGTCGTGTCCTTCCGGCCGATCATCCCCCGGTAGATGCCCACGTTCATGACGCGCGTGACGGGATCGCGGGTCACGACGCCCGAGAAGGTGTGGATGTACCGCCCGCCCTCGCGGTGGTGCCAGCGGGGGACGGGGAACTCGGTCTGGTCCACCGCGTCGCCGCGGATGACGTGCTCCTTCACCGGGCCGGTGCGCACCACCACCGGCGGGATCCGCTCCCGGTTCTTCCGCATGACGTACTGGACCAGCTCGCGGTTGGAGACGTCGCGGGGCAGGCCCAGGGCCAGGGCCAGCCGGCGCCGTTCGCCCAGGCCGCCGGTGAAGAGCCGCGTGCAGCGCCCCGTCCGGTAGCCCTTGATGCGCTCGAACAGCAGGGCCGGCCCCCTGCGCTCCAGGACGCGGCGCGCGACGGCGCCCAGCTCCCGGTCCCAGTCCACCTCGGCGGTGATCCGCCGGAGCTCCCCCTCCTTCTCGAGCAGCGCGATCCACTGCCTCAGGTCCATGAACCCCATCGGTGGCACCCCCTCGGGGGCTCAAGTATCCTCCGGCGGGCCGGCGGCGGGGAGAAAAAAGCCGGGCCGGCGCGCGCTCAGGCCACCGGCGCCTCGGCCGCCAGGTCCTCCGCCAGCGCGGCGCGCTGCTCGGCCGTCAGCGCGGTCTCCGCCGCGCACCCGGGGAGGTCGATGCCGACGGCCGCCGGTACCCGACCGCCCACCGGAAACTTCAGGTACTGCACGGAGGACAGGCGCCCGGCACCGCGCTGGGCGGGGTCGAAGGTGGCGCGCACCGTCGTGCCGTCGTCGAGGCGGACGTAGACGTGCTCGGGCAGCGCGTACCACTCGCGGAGCTTCACCGCCCGCAGGGCCGGGTCGTCGATCTCCACGAGCAGGGTGCACCCCAGCTCGCCCGGCCCGCCCAGCAGCGCGTTGTAGGTCTCCAGCTCGTGGCGGATGTCGGCCTCGCGCACGATGCGCTCGGCCCGCATCATCTCCTGCACCTGGTAGCGCACGGTGAGCGCGTTCTCGAACAGGACGGTGAAGTGATCGCCCACGTGGACGCGGCGGCGGGCCTTGGCGGCCATCACCCGCGCGCGGAAGGCCGGCCGGATGTCCTCGTAGGTCTGGTAGTCGACGATCTCGCTGCGCTCGACGGGCCTCATGGGGATCCGGACTCCTCTCCGGGGGTGCCGGCCGGCGCCGCCGGACGGGGGAAGCCGTCCGGCCGGTAGGCGCGGGCCAGGACCGACATGGGGTGCAGGGGCTTGACGCCCGCGTGCTGGGCGAACTGGAGCGCCGCCAGCGGGCAGTCCGTGACCCACACCGCGGCGCCCGCCTGGCGCATGCCGTCGAAGGCCTTCCGCCCGACCCGCTGCGAGGGCTCGAAGCCCTCCACCGTCATGGCCCAGGTGCCGTCGTGGCCGCAGCACTCCATGACGGTGACGGGGCGCACGCCCGGGATCCGCCGCAGCAGGTCCCGGCTCTTGAAGCCGATCCCCTGGGCGCGCAGGTGGCAGGGCACGTGGTACGCCACGGGCCCGCCCGGCGTGCTGCGGAACTCGGCGCAGAAGCGGGGCTCCTCGCGGATCGACCAGAGGAACTCCGCGGGGTCCATGGTGGCGGCGGCCACGGCGGCCGCGGCGGCCCGGTCCTCGGGCGCGACGAGCCCGGGGTAGTCGCGCCGGAGCATCATCGCGCACGTGGGGTTCACGGCCACCACCCGGGCGCCCCGCTCCACGAAGGGGCCCAGGACGCGCAGGTTGCGCCGGGCCTGGGCCCGGAGCGTCTCCAGGTCGCCCCGCTCCCACGCGGGCATCCCGCAGCAGGCGAGGCCGCGCGCGCACCGGACGTCCACGCGGCTCCGCTCCAGCACCTCCACGGTGTCGCGCCCGATCCCGGGGTCGTTGTTCTGCACGAAGCAGGTCTGGAAGAGCACCACCTCGCCCCCAGGCTCGGCGGCGATGCGCCCGGTGGCGGCCGCCCAGGCCTCGAAGCTCTCGGGCGCGAAGCCGGGCAGCAGCTTCCCGCGGTGGATCCCCAGCGTCTTCTCCATGAGCCACCGCGGCAGCCGCGAGCGGTTGGCGAGGTCGGCGAGGCCGAAGCTGCAGCGTGCCACGCGGCCGGCGAGGTCGGGGTCGCCGAGGATCCGGTCGCGCAGCGCCACGCCGCGCTCGCGGGCCCGGATGGCCCGGTGCCGGTGCACGAGCCGCGGGAAGTCCAGCCGGTACTCGTGCCCGTCGCGCGCCGTGTAGGGGCAGTTCACCTCGCACAGCTTGCACTGGAAGCAGCCGCCGAGGACCCGGTCCGTCTCCTCCGCGGTCAGCCGCCGCACGTCGCCGTCCTTCGCGTCGATCAGCGCGAACAGGTCCGGGAACGTGTCGCAGTACTTGAAGCAGAGCCGGCAGCCGTGGCAGACCGCGAACGTCCTGGTCAGCTCCCGGTCCAGCGCCTCCCGGTCCCAGTACCGGGGCTCCTCGGGGTCGTAGGAGAGCCCGTCAGTGGGCCGGTAGGAGATCTCGGTCTCGTCCTCGCTCATCGCCCTCCTCGTGGGAGGCCCCGGGGGCGGACAGCCGCCCCCGGGGCTCCGCCGCCGTCCCTACCCGATGGTCTTCAGCATCTTCTCGAAGCGGCCGGCGTGGGACTTCTCCGCCTTGGCCAGCGTCTCGAACCAGTCGGCGATCTCCGGGAACCCCTCCTCGCGGGCCGTCCTCGCCATGCCCGGGTACATGTCGGTGTACTCGTGGGTCTCCCCGGCGATGGCGGCGCGCAGGTTGTCCGCGGTGCTGCCGATGGGGAGGTCGGTGGCGGGGTCCCCCACCTGCTTCAGGTAGTCCAGGTGGCCGTGCGCGTGCCCCGTCTCGCCCTCCGCCGTCTCGCGGAAGTTGCCCGCGACCTCGGGGTAGCCCTCGACGTCCGCCACCTTGGCGAAGTAGAGGTACCGGCGGTTGGCCTGCGACTCTCCCGCGAACGCGTGCTTGAGGTTCTGGTGGGTCTTCGAACCCTTCAGGGTCGGCATGCTCTCGCTCCTCCGTTTCGTGTGCTGGTGGTCGTCGGCGCCGGGGCCGCGCCCGCGGCGGGCGGGATCCCGGGGCCGCTCATCTCTCTCGCGCCGGTCAAGCCCCCACGGGCGGACCGCGGCCGCCGGGCTCCATGCGATTTAGATCAAGAATTATTCCTGGTCGATTCCGAAAAAAAATCACGGACGGCACGCCCCGCAGTGCCCGATGAGCTCGAAGCGGAACCCGGTGGGCTTGAAGTCGCCCGTGTCGATGCCGCGGAGCCACCGCTCCTCGGGCGCGACCTCCAGGTCCTCCACCCGCCCGCAGTCCACGCACCTGAGGTGCGAGTGGATGTCGGTGCGGCAGTCGTAGCGGGCCGAGGCATCCCCGTACGCGAGCCTGGTGGCGAGCCCCGACCGGACCAGCATCTCGAGGGCGTTGTACACCGTGGCGAGGCTCACGCGCGGCAGCCGCCGCTTCACGGCGAGGTAGACCTCCTCCGCGGTCGGGTGGTGCCGCACGGAGCGCAGGTAGTCGTAGACGGCTTCCCGCTGGGGGGTCATCCGCTGCCCCCTGGAGGCCGGAAGCCCCGGTCGGCTGGAGGGGGGTCGCCTTCCCGCCATGTCCCCACCCTACAGCCTCCGCGGCCCCAAATCAATAATAATTCTTGAATGCGCCGGGAGTCCCGCGCGGCACTCTAATGACTCTCGCAGAATATGTTAAAGGTCATGTCAGAAGCTAAGGCCCGCG
>JBBIOF010000237.1:0-4791 GCA_037443505.1 Candidatus Rokuibacteriota bacterium | reverse complement strand
CCCCGCCCTCGGCGTCCGGTACGCGGCGGCGCGGGGCCTGGCGCTGCTCGGGGGGCCGGTGGAGCCGCTCCTGGTCCGCGCCCTGGACGACCCCGCGTTCCAGGTGCGGCTGGCCGCGCGCAAGGCCCTGGCCGGCCCACGGAGCGCGGGCTGCTCCGTGGGCAATCCGCACCAGCGGTGGGGCCCCCGCGGCGATGAATAGAGCCTCCCCCCGGGGCGTCGAACGAGGTGCCAGCAACCGCTGCGGCTCATGGCAGCGTCCCTGGCTCACCAGGCAGCACAGGGAGGTCGCGATGAAGAGACTGGCGGCTGTTCTCGGAGTGGTTGCGGTTTCCACGGGCCTGGCGCCGGCGCCCGCGCGGGCGGATTCCTCCACCGACGCGGCGCTGGCCCTGGGCGCCTTCGCGGTCTTCAACCAGCTGGTCCGCGGGGACACCTTCCTGCACGACGTCTTCCAGCCGCGACGTGTGGTCCGCGAGACCGTCGTCGTGCAGCAGCCGGTCGTGGTGCAGCAGCCGGCCGTGGTGTACGCGCCCCCGCCCGTGGTCTACGCACCCCCGCCCGCGGTGGTCTACGCGCCGCCGGTGCAGTACCGCTACTACGGCCACGTTCCCCCGGGGCACCCGAAGAAGCACCACCGGCACTGGAAGCCCTGGCACGACTGATCCGGGCGCCGACGGTCTCACCGGGGGCGGGCCGATCGTCGTGGCCCGCCCCCAGCGTCCCGCGACGCCCCCTTGACAGCCCCCGCCGGCTCCCACCATAGTGCAGCCTCGCGGTTCTCCCGGGGTCGGTGGCACGATGTTCCGGCACCTCAGGCGTCATGCGCCTGGGCGGAGCGGCATCCCATGGACGCGGACAGGGACGTGACGGTGATCAACGAGACGCTCGCGGGGACGCTGGCCGCGCTCCTCGGCATCCGCTTCGTCGAGGCGAGTCGCGACTGCGTCGTCGCCGAGCTGGCGATCCGCGACGACCTGCGCACGGTCGGGGGCGCCCTGCACGGGGGCGCCCTGATGGCGCTGGCCGACACCGTGGGCGCGGCCGCCACGGTGCTCAACCTGCCGCCGGGCGCCGGCACCACCACCCTCGAGTCCAAGACCAACTTCTTCGCGCCGGGGCGCCGGGGGCTCGTCCGGGCCACCGCGACGCCCCTGCACCGCGGCAAGCGCACCATGGTCTGGCAGACCCGGATGACGGACGAGGAGGGCCGGCTGCTCGCCCAGACCGTCCAGACCCAGATGGTGCTCGCGTGAGCGCACCGGACCGTGACGGCCACCAGGGAGTCGATCCGATGACGCGACGTTCCACCCCGTACCTCCTGGCCCTCGCCTGGATGCTGGTGTCCCTCACGGCCCGGCCTGCGCTCGGGCTCGAGACGGTGCCCGGCATGCCCCCCGTCGTCGATCCCGGCAACCTCTACAGCGAGACCCGGGCGGACCGGCTGCTGCCGGCCCTCGCCATGCTGCCGCCGCGCGTCTACGTGCCCCACCTGAAGTCCAACGACGTCTGGGTCATCGATGCCACGACGCTCCAGGTGATCGAGCGGTTCAAGGTGGGCATCAACCCGCAGCACATCGTCCCCTCGTGGGACCTCAGGACCCTCTGGGTCACCAACAACGCCGAGGGGCGCACCGACGGCACCCTGACGCCCATCGACGCCGTCACCGGCAAGCCCGGCAAGGAGGTCGCGGTCGACGACCCGTACAACCTCTACTTCACGCCGGACGGCAGGTCCGCAGTGGTCGTGGCCGAGGCCCTGAAGCGGCTCGACTTCCGCGATCCCCAGACGCTGGCGCTGCAGGCGTCGGTGCACGCGCCGAAGTGCGCGGGGATCAACCACGGCGACTACTCGATCGACGGCAAGTACCTGATCATGACGTGCGAGTACGTGGGCCGGCTGGTGAAGATCGACTGGATCGGCCGGAAGGTGCTCGGCTACCTCACCCTGCCCGACAGGGGGATCCCGCAGGACGTGCGCATCAGCCCGGACGGCAGGCTCTTCTACGTCGCCGACCTCCGGGCCGGCGGCGTGCACCTCGTCGACGGGGAGGCCTTCAAGCGCGTGGGCTTCATCAGGACCGGCGTCGGCGCGCACGGGCTCTACCCGAGCCGCGACGCGACGAAGCTCTACGTGGTGAACCGCGGCTTCTCCACCATCGGCGGCCGGCCCAGGCAGGGCAAGGGCAGCGTGGCCGTCATCGACTTCGCCACCCGAGCGGTCGTCGCCACCTGGACCATCCCCGGCGGCGGCAGCCCCGACATGGGCAACGTCAGCGCCGACGGCAGGCACCTCTGGCTGTCGGGGCGCTACGACGACGTCGTGTACGTGATCGACACCACGTCGGGTGAGGTGCGCACGATCCCGGTCGGACGCGAGCCGCACGGCCTCACGCTCTGGCCGCAACCCGGCCGCTACTCCCTGGGGCACACGGGCAACATGCGCTGAGCCGGGCCGCGCCGGGCACTCGCGGCCCCATGCGGGCGCTGGAATCTACGGACCCGTGACGAGGGCGCCAACCACCGTGGCGAGCACCACGTAGCCGACGGCCCCCGCCGCGACGCTCGCGCCCCAGGCGAGCCAGGCACGGAGCGTCAGCGGCCTCGCAGCCACGAGCGCGCCCAGCGCCGCGACCCCCAGCACCCACACCAGGCCCCCGAGCGCCGCGGCCAGCAGGAGGACGCCGAGCAGCGCCGCGAGCATCATCGGGCAGGCTGGTCCGGGGACAGGTCTCCGAGCGCGAGCAGGAACGCGCGCTCGGCGAACCCCTCCACGTCGTGCCCGGCACGGCTCATCGCTCCCTCCCACCGTCACGCGGATGGACCTTGAGCCCCGTGAGGCATTATAGTGCAGCGAAGCAAGGTGCCTCTGAGACGGTCGCTGGCTCCGGCGATGGGCTGAATCCAGGCCCGCTCCCCGCCCACGACCGTGACTGCGTGTCGCGCCGCTGCCCTCGGAGGGTTGGCCATGCCCGTGCACCGGTTCAGCCGCACAGGAAGCCGGACGTTGCCCGCCTGCGTCCTGGCCGTCGCTCTCGTCGCGATCCTGGTGGGCCAGGTCTCGGCCGAGATCGCTGCCGTCCCGATGCCGCCCGACCTCAACGTCGAGGCGCCGGGGCCCGACGTCTCCCCCGACCTGGCGAAGTTCGTCGGGGTCTGGGGCAACGGGGCCTGGGACGGGGTACTCCCCCACGTCCTCGTCGTCGAGCAGGTGCGGCCCCATGGTCAGGCGCTCGTGGTCTACGCCTACGGCGACGCACCCGACTGGAACGTGACTCGCGGTTACGCCCGAGTGGCGGGGCGCATCGAGAGGGGCGCGCTGGCCTTCCATCTGCGCGGCGGCCGCGTCAAGGTCGAGTACCACATCGAGGGGGATTCACTCCGGGGGACGTACACAGTCGGCGGCCGCGTGTCCACGGTCATTCTGGCCCGCACCACGGCGGCCGGTGTCGCCAAGGCGTCACCAGTCCCGGACGCGATCGCGGGTGGGTCGGAGACGGTCCGCATCCCGCTCACGGAGACCGGTTTCTTCGGGCGCAAGCGGACGCTCACGCTGGAGGGGACCCTCTACCGACCATCCCTCGACGGCCCCCGGCCGGTCCTCATCTTCAACCATGGCTCCACGGGGCCCGGCGTCATCCCTCCCACGCTCACCCTGCGCTACAGCCGCCAGGCCGCGTTCTTCGTCGAGCGCGGCCTCGCCGTCCTCGTGCCCATGCGGCGGGGACGGGGCGCCTCCGAGGGAACCTACGCGGAGGGCTACGAGTGCGAGGCCCGCGTCCTCACCGCTGGACTCGCCCGCGCGGTGGAGGACCTGGACGCCGTGATGGCCTGGGTGCGCCAGCAGCCGTGGGCGGACTCGGGACGGCTGATCATGGGCGGCGTCTCGCGGGGCGGCATCCTGTCCGTCGTCTACGCCGCCGAGCGCCCGGGTGCGGTGCGCGGCGTCATCAACTTCGTCGGGGGATGGATGGGCGACGGCTGTGACCCCTACACTCGCTTCAACGAAGAGACGTTCTACCACGCAGGCCGCCGGGCACGGCAGGTCCCGATGCTCTGGCTCTACGCCGAGAACGACCGCTACTACAAGCCCGCGTCCATCCGCGCCTACCACGGGGCCTTCGTGCGGGGTGGCGGTGATGCCGCCTTCCACCTCTTTCCCGCCTTCGGCAGCGACGGCCACGGCCTGGCCAACCAGGTCGACCTGTGGCGAGGGCCCGTGGAGGAGTTCATCGGGCGCCTGGGACTCGTAACGGCCCGCGAGTCTAGGTAGGGAGGGCAACTCCGGTCTCGAGATCTCGCGTCATGAAGCCCCCCTCGGTCATCCGACGACCGTCCGCTTCTGGAACCGCTGGTCGGACGCGCCGACTTCAGAGAGATTCCAGGGGCGGCCGGGGGTCGGCCCGCGACAGCGCCCCGCAGGGCGGGCGGGTCCAGATCTCCCGGGGCCGGCCGTTCGGTGGTGGGCGGAGCAGGGATCGAACCTGCGCCCTCGGCCTTGTAAGGGCCGCGCTCTCCCGGCTGAGCTATCCGCCCCTGGGGGGAACGCCTCGATACTACCGCAGGGGCGGGCGGTGGCGTCTCACTTCGGCTCGACCAGCTCCCGGAGCCGGCGGAGCAGGCCCTTGAGGTCCTCCCCCGCCGCGGTGACGTCGCGCTTGATGGTCTTCCAGTCCTCGCGAAGCTTCTCCTCCAGGTCGAAGCGCTCGGGCGCGGGCTCCCTGGCCTCCGCCGCCTGGCGCGCGGCCGAGCGGGCCGGTTCGGGGCGGCGCTGCGGCTCCGCCGGGCGTG
>JBBIOF010000236.1:827-4806 GCA_037443505.1 Candidatus Rokuibacteriota bacterium | reverse complement strand
GGTGCGAGCGGCTTCGGCCGCCGCCACACGCGCGCGCCCAGGGCCGCGCGGGCCAGGTGCACGGGCTGGAAGGTGATGCTCGGCCAGAGGAACACCTCCGTCGTGCACCAGCACTCCCGGGCGGCGATGCGCCGGCGAAGCGCCTGCGCCTCCTCCGAGTACCAGATCTCGCGGAAGCTCCGCTGCCGCAGGTTGCCGAGCGGCGTGTGCAGCTCGCACACGCTCACGTCCCCGTTGGCGTAGACCGCGGCGCTCAGCACGCCGGCGCGGCACGGCACCGGCTGGCCCTGCCGGCGGATCGCCTCCGCCTTCGCCCACTGGAGCATGGGCTCCACCACGGCCCCGTACCGGCCGGCCTCCCGGGGCGCCCACAGGCGGCGGATGTAGTCGTAGAGCTCGCGGTAGGCGCCCAGGTCCGGCGTCAGCAGCGAGGGATCCTTGCGGTCGCCCCGGATGATGGCCAGGTTGTGGTGGTCCATGGCCGGGCACCGCTCGTAGAGGAAGGTGGTGAGCCGGCGGATCTGGTCGAGGTTCTGGTTGGTGGCGGTGGAGATGGCGTGGATGCGCAGGCGCGGCTCCCGCTCCTGGAGCTTCACCAGCGCGTCGTAGGTCTCCAGCAGCCGCTGGAACGAGCCGGGCACCCCGCGGAAGCGGTCGTGGTACTCGGGCATGCCGTCGATGGAGATCTCGCAGACGAACAGCCGCAGCGACGGTTCCTGCAGCACGGACTCCAGGGCCCGGACGGTCCTGTCCGTGTACCAGCCGTTGGTCGGGACGTAGATCTCCCTCACCCCGTTGTTGGTGATGAAGAGCCGGCAGATCTCCGCCAGCTCGCGCCGGAGGAACGGCTCGCCGCCGGACAGGTTCAGGTTCTCGATGGGCCCCAGATCCCGGGCCAGGGCCGCGATCTCCTCGAACGTGAGGTCGTCGCGCTGGTTGAGCTTGCGCCAGTAGAAGCAGTGGTCGCACTTCAGGTTGCAGATGGAGTTGACGAACAGGACGAGGAAGGGCGGGCTGGGCGGCCCGGGAATCGACAGGCTCTGCCAGCTCAGCCGCGTGTGGCGCATCAGCCGCCCGAGAAAGCCCATTCGTGACCCTCGCCCTGTCCGGCGTTCGGAAGCCCGAGACGCACGCGCCGGCGCGGCGACGCGGAGCTTCGGCTGGCACCGTGTCCTTACTGTCTACACCCCGGACCCGCGGAGCACAACCTGCTCGTGCGCCCGGGCTCGCCGCCGGGCCCGGCCGGCGTCGTCATCTGGCGAGGCCGGCCGGCCTCGGGCCCGTCAACGAATCGCGTGATCGCGGGGCCCCGGGGGGGCGCCCCGAGCGTCCGGGGGGCACGGGGGCGCCCGGAGCCCCCATCACTCCCGGGGTCAGGCGGCCCGGCCCGTCAGGTAACCGGCCAGCTCGCCCACCGACCAGGCGAGCAGCAGCAGCGCCGTGAGGGGCGCGGCGCGGAGGAAGGCGCCCCGCTGGCGCCGGGTGCGCAGGACGTTCATGGTCGCCCGGGCGAGGAGCACCGGAGGGAGCAGGGGCGCGAGCGCCGCCCGCGCCAGGCGCGCTCCCGGGGGCGCGCCCTCCAAGCCCCCGGCGGCATACCATCGCCCCCACACGTAGCGCTCCCGCAGCGCGGGGCCCAGCCTGAGCCCTTCCCGGTGCTGGTAGACCACCACGTCGGGCGTCAGCCACAGGGTCTCGCCGGCCGCCACGAGGGCGGCGTGCACCCGCGTCTCGTTGTAGGCGTCCGCCCAGGAGGACGCCACACGGTCCAGCGCGGCGCGCTTGTACGACACGTTGGCGTCGCTGACGAACGCGGCGGCACCCCGCGGCACCGGATTCTGGTAGCGCCCGAAGTCGCAGAAGTAGACCGCCCAGTTCAGGGGCCGGTCGATGCCGTTCTCCATGGCGCCCCCGATGGCGGCGTGGGGGGCGCGGTGCTCCTCCACGATGCGGGCGCACCAGCGGGGGTCGGGGCGGCCGTGGTCCTCCAGCAGCGCCACCAGGGGAGCGCGGCTGGCGCGCAGGCCGATGCCGCGCAGCTCGTCGTGGTGCTCGCGGCTGGGCCCGCGCCGGGCCGTGCGGAGGTTGTCGACCCGGAGGAAGCGCGCCTCCGGGAACTCACGCTCCAGCCTCTCCACGCCCTGGAGCCTGGCGTCGCAGGTGACCAGCGTCTCCATGGGCGGCGGGGTCTCCTGGCGCCGCAGCGCCTCCAGGCAGCCCCTCAGGTGCCGCGTGTCCCCGCCCCCGGTGGTGTCGCTCACCACCGTGACCACCACGGAGAGCACGGGCTCCGGCGTGGCCGCCACGGGTCACTCGACCTTCAGCAGCGCGTCGCCTGGTCCCCGCGCGTACCCCACCCACTCGCCCAGGACGTAGACCGACAGCGCAGGGATCAGCAGCGGCACGCTCAGGAGGAAGCGGCCGGGCCGGCACCGCTTCGCCCACACCCGGGCGCCCAGCCGCGCCAGGAGCAGCGCGGGCACCGCCGGCGCGGCCAGCAGGTACGCCGCACGCCGCGCGGGGCCCAGCGAGGCGCGGCGGGCTCCCGCGAAGGCACGGCTGAACAGGTAGCGCTGCCTGAGGTAGTAGAGATACCCGAACGGCCCGCGGTGGTAGACCACCATCCCCGGCGCGCTGCGGAACCGGTGCCCCTCGGCGAGCAGCACGGGGTGGAGCGTGGCCTCCCAGTAGCCGTGGTCGAGGCGGTCCAGGTGCCCCAGCAGGACGTCGCGCCGGTAGGCCAGGTTGGCGCCGTTCAGGCTGACGGTGTCGCCGCCGGGCCAGGGGGGCAGGGAGGATCCGTACTCGATGAAGTAGGTCACCCAGTCCCGCAGGCGGGCGTAGTCGCGGTGGTGGACGGGCCCGCCCGCGGCCGCGTACGGGGGCTCCAGCGCCGCCGTTGCCGCCGCCAGCCAGTCGTCCTTCGCGAGACAGTGCTCCTCGATGATGGCGACGATCTCGCCCCGCGCCCGCTCGGCCCCCATCCGCCTGAGCGTGGGGACCGTCTCGCGGCGGCCCGCCTCCACGAACCGGGCCTCGGGGAACCGGGCGCGGAGCCGCGCCACGTTGTCCGGCCCACGGCAGTCCGCCACGATCACCTCGAACGGCGGCGCGCCCCGTTGCGCGAAGACGGAGGCGAGGCAGTCGTCGATGAAGGGCGGGCCCACGATGGAAGCGACGACGACGGAGATCCTGGGCATGGCGAGTCCGGCTCCCGCCGCGGCCCGCGTCGTCCCTCGGGAGCGGACGCTCCCCGGCCGCGTGTCGGCGTATTCTACAGGACGCCCGCGGCGCCGGCCAGCCCCCACGCGGTGGTACACTCGCGGGCCGTGCCCGGCCTGGGCCGCCCGGGCCCCGAGAGGAGCGTGGACGCCATCGCGATCACCTGGAGCGACTTCGAGAAGGTGGACATGCGGGTCGGTGTCGTGGTGGACGCGAAGGAGTTCCCCCAGGCGCGCCGCCCGGCCTACCGCCTGTGGATCGACTTCGGCCCGCTGGGCGTCAAGCGCTCGAGCGCGCAGATCACCCGCCACTACCGCCCGTCCGACCTGGTGGGTCGTCACGTGATCGCGGTGGTGAACTTCCCGCCCAAGCAGATCGGCCCCTTCGTCTCGGAGGTGCTGGTGCTGGGCGCCTACGACGAGGCGGGCGAGGTGGTCCTGCTCCGGCCGGACCACGGTGTCGCGCCCGGGTCGAAGATCGGCTGACGCTCCCGGCGGAGCCCCGCCCGGCCGCGAGTCCGGCCCGCCCCGCGCGGCGAGCGCCCTGCTGGCAGGCCCGTTGCACCCGGCCGGGTGCGGGGACGTCATGCAGCGGCGATGGATCCTGGCCCCGAGCGCCGCGGCCGCCATCGCGGTGCTGGCCGCGGTCGCCGGCGTGCTCGTCGTGGCGCTGGACTACTTCAGGCCCATTCTCGACCGCTACCTCCTGCGGGTGCTGGCGCAGAACACCTTCTTCCGGGCCATCCTGCCGGGCTTCG
>JBBIOF010000236.1:0-811 GCA_037443505.1 Candidatus Rokuibacteriota bacterium | reverse complement strand
AGGTGAGCCGCGCCGGCCGCTGATACACTGACCTGACGTGGACGCGTCGCTCTTCGACTACCCCCTGCCGCCCGCGGCCATCGCCCAGGCCCCCGCCCCGAGCCGCGAGGGCTCCCGCCTCCTGGTCATCGACCGCGCCCGGCGCCGCCTGGCCGACCGCCGGTTCGCGGAGCTGCCCGGCCTGCTGCGCCCCGGCGACTGCCTGGTGGTGAACAACTCCCGCGTGATTCCCGCGCGGGTGGAGGCCCGCGACGCGCGCGGCCGCCCGGTGGAGCTGCTCTTCGTCGAGCCCGAGGCGGAGGGACGCTGGCGCGCCATGGTCCGGCCCGGGCGGCGGTGTCGGCCGGGCGCGGAGCTGGTGGTCGGAGGCGAGGGGGGACCGCGGGTCCGGCTCGTGGGCGCCGACCCGGACGGCACGCGGCTGCTCGCACCCCTCGACGGCACGGTGGAGGATCTGCTGGAGGCCCACGGCGTCCCCCCGCTACCGCCCTACATCCACCGCCACCGCAAGCCCGACCCCGAGGACCGCGAGCGCTACCAGACCGTCTACGCGCGGTCCCCCGGGTCGATCGCCGCGCCCACCGCGGGACTGCACTTCACGCCCGGACTCCTCGAGGCGCTCCGCGGGGGCGGCGTCGAGGTGCGCGAGCTGACGCTGCACGTGGGGCCCGCCACGTTCCGCCCCCTCCGGGCCGCGCGCGTGGAGGACCACGTGCTCCCGCCGGAGCGCGTCCGGATCACGCCGGAGGTGGCGGCCGCGGTGAACGCGGCGCGCGCCTGGGCCGGGTAGGGGACCGCCGGCCTAGGCGTC
>JBBIOF010000235.1:0-4818 GCA_037443505.1 Candidatus Rokuibacteriota bacterium | reverse complement strand
CAAGGTGGACGGCGGCCTGCTCGGCTGGCTGGCCGGGATCCGCGAGCCGCTGGCCCGGCTGCTGCTCTGGCGGCCGCGGGGCTTCTTCGCCGAGTGGGTCGGCTGGCTCTGGGACACCCACCGGCTGCTGCCCGTCCTCCTGGCTCCCGCACTCGTCGCGGTCGCCTGCCGGGGCGGCCGGGCGCTGGCCGTCCCCGCCCTCGCGCTCGTCGTCCATCCGCTGGCCATGGCCACGCTGGCGCCCTACCGGGGCCCGGGATTCCAGGAGGGGCGCTACTCGACGCACCTGCTCCCGGTGGCGCTCGTCGTTCTCGCCGCGGCGCTCGGACCGGCGGCCGGCCGCCTCCGCCGGGCACTCGTGGCCGTCTGGCTCGTGGCGGCGCTCTTCCACCTGCCGGCGGCGGCCGTGCGGTACGGCTGGGCCGTGCAGAACATCAACGCCATGCAGGTCCACCTGGGGCACTGGGTGGCCGAGCACGTCCCTCCGGGCGCCAGGATCGCGCTGAACGACGTGGGGGCCATCGCCTTCATCTCCCGGCGCCACGTCATCGACCTGATGGGCCTGGTCACGCCCGCCATCCTCCCCTACCGCCGGGACGGGGAGGCCGGGGTCATCCGCTTCGTCGCCGAGACGTGCCCCGACTACGTCATCGTGTTCCCCGCGTGGTTCCCCGGGATGACGGCGCGCCGCGACCTGCTGGACCCGGTCTACCGGGTGCGCCTCGAGCGCAACGAGGTGGCCGGCGCGGCGGAAATGGTCGTGTACCGGCTGCGACGCTGTACGGTATGATCGTGGCGGGCATGCTTCCGAGGCGTGCGATCCTCGCCGCCGCGATCGTCGTGCTGGCCGAGACTCCGGCGGCGGCGCAGATCTACCGCTGGACCGACGAGCGCGGTCAGCCTCACTACTCCGAGGGCCTCGACAGCGTCCCGGAGCGGCACCGTGCCACGGCCGTCCCGCTGGGGCTCCGCAACCAGCCGGCCCCGCCCTCCGCCCCGTCGCGGGGCGAGACGGCGACGGCCGGCGTGACGACGATCCGCTACACCCCCGGCCAGCCCATCTTCGTGGACGTGCGGATCAACGGCGGCGCCACCGCCCGCCTGCTGCTCGACACGGGCGCGGACCGCACGCTGATCAGCCCGCGGGCGCTCGCGGCGGCGGGCGTGTCCCTCACGCGGGTGGTGGCGCGAGGGGCCATGACCGGGGTCACCGGGACCGACCGCGTGGACTTCGTCGTGGTGGACTCCCTGGAAGTGGGTCAGGCGCGCGTGGGCCGGATGCCGGTGGCGGCGTACGAGATGCCCCAGGGGCCCGGCGACGGACTGCTGGGACGGGACTTCCTCGACCGGTTCCAGGTCACCATCGACTCGACGCAGGGGGTCCTGACCCTGGCGCCGCGCTGATCCCGCGGGCCCCCGCCCGCCGGCTCTGGCCGAGCGGGGGCGGTGTGATACGATGGCCCTCCCGACCATGGACTACAAAGCCACGCTAAACCTGCCGAAAACCGCCTTCCCGATGAAGGCGAACCTTCCCCAGACCGAGCCCCGGATGATCGAGTGGTGGGACCGGATGGGAATCTACCGCCGCCTGCGCGAGTCCGCCGCCGACCGGCCGCTCTGGATCCTGCACGACGGCCCGCCGTACGCCAACGGCCACATCCACATGGGCCACGTGCTCAACAAGGTCCTCAAGGACATCATCGTGAAGTCGCGTACGATGCTCGGCTTCAACGCCGTGTACGTGCCCGGCTGGGACTGCCACGGCCTGCCCATCGAGCACCAGGTGGACAAGGAACTCGGCCTGGACAGCGCGTCGGTGGACGTGCGCCGGGCCATGGACCCCGTCGAGAAGCGGCGGCGCTGCCGGGCCTACGCGCTCCGCTTCATCGACATCCAGCGCGCCGAGTTCCGGCGCCTGGGCGTGTTCGGCGACTGGGACGACCCCTACCTCACCATGGCGCCCGCGTACCAGGCGGTCATCGCCCGCGAGTTCGGGCGCTTCGTGGGACGGGGCATCGTGTACAAGGGGCTCAAGCCCGTCCACTGGTGCATGCACTGCAAGACGGCGCTGGCCCAGGCCGAGGTGGAGTACGAGGAGCAGCGGACGCCCTCCGTCTACGTGAAGTTCCCGCTGGTGTCGCCGCCGCCGGAGGCGGCGGGCGCGCCGGGCCCCGCGCTGGTCATCTGGACCACCACCCCCTGGACGTTGCCGGCGAACCTGGCCATCGCCGCGCACCCCGACGAGGAGTACGTGGGCCTGCCGGTCCGCGGCGAGACCCTGGTGGTCGCGGCCAAGCTCGTCGACCAGTTCGCGAGGATCGCGGGGCTCGGCGACGTCCGGCCCGTGTTCGCCCTCCCCGGTCGCCGGCTGGAGGGCCTCGAGTACCGCCACGCCTGGCTCGAGCGCACGGGGAAGGTGGCCGTCGCGGACTTCGTCGCCATGGACACCGGCACCGGCCTCGTCCACATCGCGCCCGGCCACGGCGAGGAGGACTACGACCTGGGCCGGAGCCTCGGGCTCAGGATCTACAACCCGGTGGACGACGACGGGCGCTTCCTGCCCGAGGTGGACCACTTCGGGGGGCTCACGGTGTGGGAGGCCAACCCCCGGATCGTGGCGTTCCTGCGGCAGCGCGGCATGCTCCTGGCCGAGCAGGAGCTGGTCCACACCTATCCCCACTGCTGGCGGTGCAAGAACCCGACGCTGTTCCGGGCCACGGAGCAATGGTTCATCGACCTCGACCGGGACGGCCTCCGGCGCCGGGCCCTGGAGGCGATCAGCCGCGAGGTCACGTGGATCCCGCCCTGGGGCGAGGAGCGGATCTACAACATGATCGCCCACCGGCCGGACTGGACCATCTCTCGGCAGCGGGTGTGGGGCGTGCCCATCGTGGCGTTCTACTGCCTGGACTGCGGCCACCTGCTCCTCGACGAGCGCCTGGTCGAGCACGTGGCCGGCATCTTCCGCGACGGCGGGGGCGCCGACGAGTGGTACGAGCGCGAGGCCCGCGACCTGCTGCCGCCGGGGACGCGCTGCCCGCGGTGCGGGGGGGAGCGGTTCCGGAAGGAGACGGACATCCTCGACGTCTGGTTCGACTCCGGGTGCAGCCACGCCGCCGTGCTGGAGACGCGGCCCGAGCTGCGCTGGCCGGCCGACATGTACCTGGAGGGCTCCGACCAGCACCGGGGCTGGTTCCACTCCTCGCTGCTGGAGGCGGTGGGCACGCGGGGCGCGCCCCCGTACCGGAGCGTGCTCACCCACGGCTTCGTCGTGGACGGCGAGGGCCGCAAGATGTCCAAGTCGATGGGCAACTACGTGGCCCCCGACGACCTGATCCCCCGGTACGGCGCCGAGGTGCTCCGGCTCTGGGCCGCGGCCGAGGACTACACCGAGGACATCCGGCTCTCCGGCGAGATCCTGGACCGGCTGGCCGACGCCTACCGGCGCATCCGGAACACGTACCGGTTCCTGCTGGGCAACCTGGCCGACTTCGACCCCCGGCGGGACCGCCAGCCGTTCGCGCGCCTCGAGGAGGTGGACCGCTTCGCCCTCGACCGCCTGGCACGCTTGGTGGACCGCGCGCGGCGCGCGTACGAGGAGTACCAGTTCCACACGGTGTTCCACGCGGTCCACAACTTCTGCGCCGTGGACCTGTCGGCCCTCTACCTCGACATCATCAAGGACCGCCTGTACACCTCCGCTCCCGGCGACCCCCGCCGCCGGGCGGCCCAGACGGCGTGCTACGACATCCTGTCCGCGCTGGCCCGCCTCATGGCCCCCATCCTCACCTTCACGTCCGAGGAGGCCTGGCAGTACCTGCCCGGGCCGCGGGCCGAGAGCGTGCACCTCGAGCGATTCCCGGAGGTGCCGCTCGAGTGGCTGGACGACCGGCTCAACCGCGAGTGGGAGCGGCTGCTCGAGGTGCGCCGGGAGGTGGCCAGGGCGCTGGAGACGGCGCGCGGCCGCAAGCAGATCGGCAGCGGCCTGGAGGCGGCGGTGCGCATCACCGCGGCCCCCGAGGACCTGCCGGCGCTGCTGGCCGCCAAGGCGCCGCTCCTGGCCACGGTGTTCATCGTGTCGCGGGCGACGGTGCAGCCGGGCCCGCCCGGCGGGCTCGTGCACTACGAGAGCCAGGAGATCCCGGGACTCGTCATCGAGGTGGACCGGGCTCCCGGCCGCAAGTGCGCCCGCTGCTGGGTGTGGAGCGAGCGCGTCGGCGGGCACGCCGAGCACCCCGAGCTCTGCGAGCGCTGCGTCCCGGTGATCCTGGCCCGGGGATGACCGCGATCCTCGTGGTCGCGGGCCTGGTCGTTGTCGCCGACCAGGCCGCCAAGGCGCTCGCGCTGCGGATGCTGACGCCCGGCGACCCGGTGCACCTGGTTCCGGGGTTCCTCTCGCTCACGCTGGTCATGAACCCCGGCCTGGCCTTCGGGCTCCTCGGCTCGCTGCCCACCGCCTGGCGGTGGGTGGTGGCGGTCCTCTCGGTGACCGCGCTGCTCGTCCTGGCCCGCGTGGCGCTCAGGGTGCTGGCCGAGGGCGGCGGGCCGTCGGACACCGCCGCCATCGGGCTCATCTTCGGCGGCGCGGTCGGCAACCTGATCGACCGCGCCCGCTTCGGGGCGGTGGTGGACTTCGTGGACGTGCACTTCCGCGGCTTCCACTGGCCGGCCTTCAACGTCGCCGACTCCTCCATCACCATCGGCGTCGCCCTCCTGGCGATCCGGCTGGTGCTCCGCCCGTCGCCGCGGGCCGCGTGACCGTGGCGCCGTTGCCGGCCGCCGGCCCCGGGCAGCAAGCGCCGGCGAGCGAGGGCCCGT
>JBBIOF010000234.1:0-4832 GCA_037443505.1 Candidatus Rokuibacteriota bacterium | reverse complement strand
TGAAGATGGGCGCGTCGGGCCGCCCGCCGAGGACGCCCACCCGGGAGAGCCGGGTCGAGCCGTTGTGGCAGGTCGCGCAGTAGCGCCCCGTCGAGGTGGGGCCGTGGGGCTCGAGCGCGGGGGCGGCGGCGCGGCTCGCGTAGGCCGGGCTCGTCAGCAGCCCCATCTCCGGCGCATGGCAGGTGCTGCACCGCTTCTCGCCCAGCGCGTTGAAGTGGCGGAGGTGGCTGAACTCCACGCGCCCCGGGTTCTCCGGCCCGGCCGCCGCGAAGCGCTTCACCTGGTCGTCCGCGGGCGGGCGCTGGGGCTTCACCTTGATCCTGCCGCCCTCCACCTTCGCCCAGGCGCCTGGCTCGAGCGGACCGCCGGTGAGGGCGAGTCCGGTGGTGGAGACCGTCCGGCCATCGATCTCCGCGGTCGACGCCGCCGGATCGACCCGGGTGACCCAGCCCTCGATCCGGCTGCCGGCCCACACGGACGCGGCCAGCAGGAGGACCGCTGCGGCCACGGGCACCGCCGCACGCGCGCGAGGCCCGGCGCGCCTCACCGGCTCACCGCCACCAGCCGGACCTCGATGCCCACCTCGTCGCGGACCGTGAGCCCGAGCAGCCGGGGCGGGGTCATCTGGAAGTCGGCGAGGTTCAGCGTGAAGCGCCCGCTGGCCTGGAGCACGCTCCCGTTCACCGCGTAGCGGACGGGGACGACGGCGGGCCGCTGGACGCCGTGCAGCTCCAGCACCCCGACGAGGACGCCCTCGCCGCCCGCGGCGCCGGCGCCCGGCGACGGCCGGAACTCGCGGGCCCTGAAGGTCACCGCGGGGAAGCGGCCAACCTCGAGCAGGCGCTCCCACATGTGCCGGTCCCGGGCCGCGTTGTCGGAGCGGAGCTTGCCCGGGTCGATGGAGACCGAGACCTGCGCGCGCGGCGCGCTCGCCACCTCCAGGACCACCTCGCCGGTCACCTGGCCCGTGCTCCCCCTGAACTCGCCGAGCTGGGTCCCGCTCACGTACTCCACCCGCGACCGCTCGGGCACGACCGTGAAGCGGGTCGCGCCCGCGCGGGCCGCCGTGGCGCTCAGCGCGATCCATGCGGCCAGCCCCACCACAACCCATGTCCGGTGTCGCGGCATCGATGCGCCTCCTCGTTCCGTGGGAATCATGGGGTCGAGGCTAGCGGGCGGAGGCTGAAGGCTCGCTGAAGCGTGCCTGAATTTCTCTTCAGGATCTCCACGGCGGAGGGCGGTTCCGGTATGATGGGGCGGCGCCCGGCGCGGGGCGCCGACGGGGAGGATCGCGGTACGTGACGAGGGAACGATGAGGACCGGGCTGCGATGCGTGGGCGCGGCCACCCTCGCCGCTGCGCTGCTGGTGGTCGGTGCGGCGCCGGGACGCGCCCAGCAGGCCGAGCCCCCTCACGCCCACGGCAGCCTCGCGGGCTGGCGGTTCACGTGGCCCCAGGGCGATCCGCGGCGGGGCCGCGAGGCGTTCCTCAAGTTCGAGTGCTATCGCTGCCACGAGGTCAGGGGCGAGCGGTTCCCTGCGGCGACGGACCGCGGGAGCGTGGGACCGGAGCTGTCCCAGATGGGGCCCCTGCACGAGCCGGAGTACTTCGCCGAGGCCATCGTGAACCCCAGCGCGACCATCGAGAGGAACCGCGGGTACGAGGGGCCTGACGGCTCGTCGAAGATGCCCTCGTTCAACGATTCCATGACCGTCCAGGAGCTGGTGGACCTCGTGGCGTTCCTGCGAGGGCTGAGGCCGCCGGGGGCCGGCGGCGGCCGTCACGGCCACTGACCGGACCGCCGTCGCGGACGGGTCCAACCGTTGGCCCGGAGCCATAGGGCCCGGGCGCTGGCGTAGTCGGCCAGCGCGTTCACGACGTTGAAGCGGGCCCGGGTGAGGGCGGCCTGGGCGTCGAGGATCTCGAGCTGGATCCCGCGTCCGCTCTCGAAGCGCTCCCGGACGACGCGGTAGTCCTCCTCCGCCTGCTCGAGCCCCTTGCGGCTCGCCTCGACGCTCTGCTCCGCCGCCGCCAGCATCAGCGCCGCCTGGTTCACGTCGCGGGCGATCTGCTGGCGGACGAGCGCTTCCGCCTGGACCGCCCGCTCGAGCCTGGCCCGGGCGGTCTTCACGGCGTTCTCGCGCATGAACCCGTCGAACACGGGCAGCGTCACCACCACGCCGACCGAATAGCCCTCGGCGTTCTCCGCCGGCATCCCCCGCTGTTTCATCCCCGCCCAGTCGTACATGGAGCTCAGCGATACCTGCGGGAAGTAGTTGCCGAGGGCCGCCCGTACCTCCGCCTCCGCCGCCTGACGCTGCTTCACGGCCGCCAGGACCTCGGGATGGCGCTCGCCCGCCTGGCGGACGCCCTGCTCGACGGAGGCGCGCACGGGCGAGAACTCGAGCCGGTCCGCGAGGGTGATCGTCGACGACAGGTCCAGGCCGAGCGTCGTCTTCAGCGCATAGAGCGCCTGCTCGGCGCGGCTCCGGGCCATGGCCTGCATCTGGAGCACGTTGGCCAGCTCCGCCTCGTCGCGGAGGACGTAGTAGCGCGGGATGCGCCCCGCCTCGAGGCTCTGGCGGCCGATCCGCAGGCGCTCCTCCACGACGCGGAGGAGATCCTCCGCGACGCGCACGTTCTCGGCCTCCCTCAGCGCGGCCACGTAGTCCAGGCGGGCCTGCATGGCCACGTCCACCTCGCTGCCGCGCAGCATCTCGCGGCTGGCCTCGGCCCGCCGTGCCGCCGCCTGGTACGCGTACCAGTCCCGGCCGCCGGAGAACAGCGAGTACATCGCCGTGACGTTGGCGTCCCTCTGCCGGCCGGCATCGAAGACCTGATAGTTCCGGGCCATGGTGCCGCCCGCCGAGGTGTAGACGCTGGGCGCCATGGACTGGTCGGTGACGTAGCCGTTGACCGAGATCTGGGGCCAGAAGGGCGCCAGCGCCTCGCGCTTCATGGACTCCATCACCCGAGCGTCGGCCGCCGCGATCCCGACGCGCTGGCTGTGCGCGAGCGCCAGGTCCACCGCCTGGTCGAGCGTGATCGGCCCGTCGCGGCGGGGCACGGACTGCGCGTCCGCCCGGCCGCCGGGGCCGGAGAGGGACAGGAGCGCGATGACCACGATCCAGGCCGCGCGGCAGCCTCGCCCGGGCTCAGTGACCTGCATGGGACCCCTCCGTGGACGGGGCGGGTGCGTCGACCGTCACCGGCACCTTCGCCGCGGCGGGTGCCCTGCCGTCGGGTCGCGCCGGTGCCTCGACCGGGTACTCGGTCACCCGGGCCCCGGCGAACAGGACCTCGTGCCCGCGGGCAACCACGCGTTCTCCGCCGGCCAGCCCCCGCGTGATCTCCACGCGCTCGGGATTCTCGAGACCGGTGGCCACGTCCCGGGGCTCGGCCCGCCCGTCCTGGACCACCCAGACCCTGGCCTTGCCGCCCGTGCGGATCACGGCGCTGGCCGGGACGGTGGGCGCGCTCGCGCGCTCGCCCGTGACGAGCTGCATGGTGACGTACTGCCCGGGCAGGAGCCGGCGGCCGTTGTTCTCGACCACGGCCTCGACGACGGCCGTCCGCGCGCCCTGGTCGACGAAGGGGAAGACCGTGGTCACGCGGGCCCTGAGCGGCGGGTGCCCGTTGCCGACGAGGTTCACCACGACCGGGGCGCCCACGCGGATGGAGGCCACGTCCTTCTCGCCGACGTTGGCCTGCAGGCGGACCCGATCGACCTGCGCGATCTTCAAGATCGGCATGCCGGGCTGCACGAGCACGCCCGGCGCCACCAGGCGCTTGACGACGTAGCCCGGGCTCGACGCCGTGATGTTCACGTAGTCGCGCACGACGTTCGCCGTGGACACGGCCGCCCTCGCCTGGGCGACCATCGCCCGGCCGGCCTCCACCTTCTTCCGGGCCGCGGCCTCCATCGCCCGGGCCTGCTCCAGCCGGGCCTGGGCGGCATCCCGCCTGGCCTCGAGCGAGGCGGCCATCGACCGGTCGTTCTCGTACTCCTGCCGCGACACCGCTCCGGAGGCGAACAGCCGCTCGGAGCGGGCGGCGACCGAGCGGGCGTACGTCAGCTCCGCCTCCACCATGGCCAGCTCCTTCTCCATCTGGACAATGTTGTGGTGGGCGCCGAGGAGATCGGCCTCCATCTGGGCCCGGTTCGCCTCGGCGCTGGCCAGCATGGCCTCGGCCTCCTGCACGCGCGACGTCAGCTCGACGCTGTCGAGGCGGGCGATCACCTGTCCCGGGCGGACGAAGTCGCCGGGGTACACCCGCATGTCGACGATGCGCCCGGTGACGCGCGGGTAGATGTCCTCCTCGTTGTACGGGACCACGGTGCCGGGATAGGTCACCGTGCCGGCGATCGGCGTCCGCTCCACGGCGGCCAGCGTGACGGGGAACGCGGCCGTGGCCGGGGTGGCCCGGACGCTCATGCCCGTCCCGTGACGGCGAACGCTCGCGTTGGCGTAATAGGCCCAGGCCCCCGCCGCCAGGACGCCGAGCACGGCGGCCAGCTTCAACAGGGAAGAGCCCTTGCGCCCGAGGTCGATGGACCGGTGCCAGCCGTTGGGGCTCACCAGCGCGGGGTTCGCCGCGAAGCCCCGCTCCGGCTCCACGACCTGGACGTCTTCGCCCGTCTTCCGTTCCACGCTCATCGCTCGCCTCCCTGTCTCGTCGTGAGGACCATCTGGCCGAGCCTGGCCCGCTGTGCCTCGGAGAGCAGCCCGCCGGCGGCGTCAGCGTGACGCCGGCGCTGCTCGCGCAGGGCGGCGCCGAGCTCGGACACGGCGGCCGAGCGCCGCCGGATCTCCGCGAGGCTGGCCCGCCCGC
>JBBIOF010000233.1:0-4857 GCA_037443505.1 Candidatus Rokuibacteriota bacterium | reverse complement strand
CATCCCCGGCGTGCGCCCAGCCGCCAGGGGCCGGGCCCGGCCCCCGGCGGGGCGGACGGCGGGGCCGCGTGCCGGAGGCGCTCGTGCTGGGCCAGGACGGCGACGATCAGTGCGATGGAGGCGTGACGGCCCTCGGAGGCGCTGAGGCGCGGCAGCAGCCGGTCGAGGAACGCGGTGCTCAGGCGCCCGGCCCGGAAGTCCTCGTCCCGCATGATGCGCTCCAGCACCGGGATCGTGGTGCGCACGCCGGCGATCTTGTACTCCGCCAGCGCACGCTGCATCCGGTCGACGGCGGCGGCGCGGTCCGAGCCCCAGACGATCAGCTTGGCCAGCAGCGTGTCGTAGTAGCGGGGGACGGTGTAGCCCTCGTACACGCCGGAGTCGTCCCGCACCCAGGGCCCGGCCGGCGCCCTGAGCCCCGTGATGGTGCCGGGCGAGGGCAGCCACCCGCCGAACGGGTCCTCGGCGTTGATGCGGCACTCGATGGCGGCGCCCCGCCATGTCACGTCGGCCTGGCCGAACCCCAGCGGCTCGCCCGCCGCCACCCGGAACTGGGCGGCCACCAGGTCGATGCCGGTGACCAGCTCGGTGACCGGGTGCTCCACCTGGAGCCGGGTGTTCATCTCCAGGAAGTAGAACCGCCCCTCGGGGTCCATCAGGAACTCCACCGTCCCCGCGTTGACGTAGCCCGCCGCGCGGGCCACGCGGCAGGCCGCGTCGCCCAGGCGCTCGCGCGTGGCCGGGTCCACGCCCGGCGAGGGCGACTCCTCCACCAGCTTCTGGTGCCGCCGCTGCAGCGAGCACTCGCGCTCGCCCAGGTGGACGATCCGGCCGTGGGCGTCCGCCAGGACCTGCACCTCGATGTGCCGGGGCTCGGGGATGGCGCGCTCCAGGTAGATCGAGGCGTCCCCGAAGGCGCTGCCCGCCTCGCCGCGGGCCATGCGGAGCGCGGCCGGCAGGTCCTCCTCGCGGCGGACCAGGCGCATGCCCTTGCCGCCCCCGCCCATGGCCGCCTTGATCATGACGGGATAGCCGATCTCGCGGGCGGCCGCGCGCGCCTCGTCGTCCCCCGCGAGCGGCGCCAGGGGCCCGGGCACCATGGGCACGCCCAGCTCGCGCGCCAGCCGCCGCGCCGCCGTCTTGTCGCCCATGGCGCGGATGGCCGCCGGCGGCGGGCCCACGAAGATCAGCCCGGCGTCGGCGCACGCCTCGGCGAACGCGGGGTTCTCGGCCAGGAACCCGTAGCCGGGGTGCACGGCGTCGGCGCCCGCGGCCTTGGCCACGCGCACGATGCGCTCGATGGCCAGGTAGCTCTCGGCGGCCGGCGGCGGCCCGATGGGGTAGGCCTCGTCGGCCATGAGCACGTGGAGCGCCTCGCGGTCGGCCTCGGAGAAGACGGCCACGCTGGCGATCCCCTGCTCGCGGCAGGCGCGGATCACCCGCACCGCGATCTCGCCCCGGTTGGCGATCAGCACCTTCGAGATCTTCACGGTCCGCTCCTCGCGCGCGGCGGCCCGGCTACCGGACCGCCTCGGCGGCGGCCTCCACGAACGACGTGTCCACCAGGTCCTTGAGCGGGATCACCGACTTCATGAAGCCGTGCTTCACCCACCAGGCCATCTGCCGCTCGATGTCGCCCGCGAGCAGGCGGCCGTTGCGGTCCTGGTAGGGGAAGCCGAGCTTGATCACCGCCGGCGGGGCCGCGGTGTACCTGGCCGTGATGTCCACGACCTCGTCGTAGGCGGCGCCCGGCGCCGGGCGGCCGTCCTTGCGGGCCGCCACCGCGTCGTGGTAGTAGCGCGAGCTCTTCACGTAGCCCTTCATGAAGGCCGCGGCCCGGGCCCGGTCCCGCGCGAAGGCGTCCGAGTAGAAGATGGCGGCGATCTGCCACGGGAACAGGTCCCCGGCCCACGCGATGATCCGGCCGAATCCCTCCGCCTCCGCCCGGCCCGGGAAGGGCTGGGGCAGCACGATGACGTCCACCTGCCGGCCCTTGAGGGCCTCCAGCGCCGCCCCCATGGCCTGGAGGGGCACGATCTTCACGTCGGAGAGCCCGAGGCCGTGCTTCTCGAGGATGTTGCCCACCTGGTAGTGGAACGTCGAGCCGAGCTGGGTGACGCCGACCCGGCGCCCCCGCAGGGCCTCGACCGTCCGGACCCCGGCGTCGTACAGGTCCTTGTGGACGACGATGGCGTTGAGCGGGTAGCCGGGCCAGTCGCGCCCCTTGTCGGCCACGATCCAGAGCTTCTGGCCGCCGAGGACGATGTTGTAGAGGGCGGCGGTGAGGCCGGTGGCCCCCACGTCCACCTGCCCCGCGGCCAGCGCCGTCGCGATGGGCGCGGCCGCCTGGAAGTACACCAGCTCCGGCTCGACGCCGAACTCCCTGAAGAAGCCCTTCTCGACCCCGACGAAGATGGGGGCCGACGAGGTGAGCTTCAGCACGCCCACCTTCACCCGATCGGCCCCGACCGCGGGTGGGGCCAGCATCAGGAGGGCCAGCGGGACCATCGCGAGGATGCGCCTCATCGTCCTTCCTCCAGCCAGGAAATTCTGACGTCACGGCCATCCGCCGGCGGCAGATCCTGCCTCCGGGGCAAGCGGTTCAGTCTAGCGCGAAGTCAAGGAAGCTCGAAACATCCGGGTTCGGTACGGATCTTGCTCGGGGGCCATGCGATGCGCGCTGTCCGCGGGTCCCGATGGCCCTCGGGGGCGCCCTCGGCTGCGCGGCGCTGTTCACCTGCCTCCCCGGCTGACGTGCCTCGGGGACACCGGCCGGGAATCTCTCCCGGCCCGCTCCGGGATCTCCCGACCCGTACCGAACACCCTCGGCAGGGAAATCAGCAGGATGCGGCCTGGAACGCGTCTTGCTCGATCGCCGAGGCAGGGAGGACGCCATGGGACACGTCATCGTCGAGGTTCGAGGAGCGGCCGCCCGGGAGCGCGCTGCCGCCACGGTCCGCCGGGCCGACGAGGCGCTCGGCGCCCACCGGGAGCTCGTCGGTTTCCGGGGCATCCTCGCCGGGATGGTGCTCGGAAGCCTGATCTGGATCGGCGCGCTCTCGCTGCTGCTGGGCCTGTACTGACGGCGAGCGGGCGGTCCTGACCGCCCCGCCGCCGCGTCCCGCCCTGCGGTCATCCCGAGCGCCACGGGATGGCCAGCCGCTCCAGCCGTCCGAGCCCCCAGTGCGAGAGCACCCCCAGCAGCGACAGCAGCACGATCCCCACCATCAGCTTCGTGGTCGCCATGATGTTGCCGGCGTGGAGGACCAGGAAGCCGATCCCCGACTCCACCGCGATCATCTCGGCGGCGACCAGCAGGAGCAGCGCCGTGCCCGCCCCCAGGCGGAGGCCCGCGAAGATCATGGGCAGCGCCGAGGGCAGGATCACCTTGCGGATGACGCTCCAGCGGGTGCTGCCGAAGGACACCGCGGCGCGGATCAGCAGCGGATCGGCCTGGCGGACGCCGGCGTACGTGTTGATCGCCATGGGGAAGAACACGCCCAGCCCGATCACCGCCACCTTCGACGCCTCGCCCAGCCCCAGCCACAGGATCAGCAGGGGCAGCAGCGCGATCTTGGGGATGGGGAACGTGGCGGCGATCAGGGGCGTCCCCACCGCCTCGGCGGCGGCGAAGAAGCCCACCGTGATGCCCACGGCGACCCCGAGCGCCCCACCCAGGACGAAGCCGAGCACCAGGCGCTCGAGGCTCGCCGCCACGTGCACCAGCATCTCGCCGCTCAGCAGCATGTCCCGGGCCTCGCGCAGCACCCCCAGGGGCGACGGCAGGAAGAGCACCGGCACCAGCCCGGCGCGGGCCAGCGCCTCCCAGAGGAGGAGGAGGCCGACCAGCGACAGCACGCGCAGGAGGCGGTGGTCCGGCCGCTCGAGGAAGCGGGTGCGGTCCTGCACGGGGATGCGGGCCGGCGCCGTCATTCCACCAGCGCCTCCCGCGCCTGGTCCTTGATGAGCCCCCAGATCCGGTCGGCGGCCCGGACGAAGGCGGGCTCCGCCGCCATCGCCTCGACCCGGGGGCGCCCCAGGTCCACGCGGATGTCGGCGAGCACGCGGCCGGGACGGCGCGACAGCACGATCACGCGGTCGGCCATGAAGACGGCCTCCTGGATGTTGTGGGTGACGTAGAGGATCGTCTTGCGCGTCCGCTCCCAGATGGCCAGCAGCTCCTCCTGCATGAGCTGCCGGGTCTGGGCGTCCAGCGCCGAGAAGGGCTCGTCCATCAGCAGCACCGCGGGGTCCACGGCGAGGGCCCGGGCGATCCCCACCCGCTGGCGCATGCCGCCCGAGAGCTGGTGCGGGTAGCGGCTCTCGAAGCCCGCCAGCCCCGTCAGCTCGATGAAGCGGCGCGCGCGGCGCGTCCGCTCGGGCGCCGGCACGCCCAGCTCCTCCAGCCCGAACTCGACGTTGGCCTGGACCGTCCGCCACGGGAACAGCGCGAACTCCTGGAAGACCATGGCGGTGAGCGGCCGGCCGGGCACGGCGGGCCCCTCGAACCAGACGCGCCCCGCCGTCGGCGCCAGCAGCCCGGCCAGGATCTGGAGCAGCGTGGACTTGCCGCAGCCGGACGGGCCCAGCAGCGCCACGAACTCCTCCGACGCGACCTCGGCGCTGACGCCGGCCAGCGCCGGCACGGGGTGTCCGCGGCGGTCGGTGTAGGTCTTCGAGACGGCGTCGATGACGACCTTCACGCCGCCCTCGGGCGCCGCGGGAGGGCGCGGGCGGCGGGGACGGCGGCGCAGCCCTCCGCCCGTGCGGCGAACCATCCGGAGAGCGCGGCGCGTGGGGTCATGGACGGCGAACCGGAGGGATGCTAGCACGACCCGGGGGCCAGCCGGCCCGGGC
>JBBIOF010000232.1:0-4868 GCA_037443505.1 Candidatus Rokuibacteriota bacterium | reverse complement strand
CCGTTTACGCGCCCGGGGCCACGTAAGGTTTGCCCCGCGGCCGGGCCGGGGCGGCGCTACGAGTCGTGGCCTCGCCTGACGGAGCGGATCATCTTCTCGAAGGCTGCGCGCTGCGCCTCCATGGTCGTCCGCGGCCCGGTGGCGCGGAAGAACCAGTTGGCGTCGGGCCCCTGGACGACGGCCCCCAGCAGCATGTAGTCGGGGCGCTCGGGGCCGGCGGGGCCGCCGCCCATGCCGCCCACGTACGTCCCCGCCACCTCCACGGTGACGACGGCCAGGTCTCCCACCTTGAACTCGCGGGTCTTGAACCCGTCGCCCACGGGGCTCCCGTCCGCGCGGCGGAACTGGCTCGCCCACCGCGCGACGTTGGCCCTGGCGTCGCCGCCCTGCCCGGGCCCGAAGTAGAAGACCACGCACGCGCCGGGGCCGTCCTTGCCCGGGATCCGGTACTCCGCACGGCGCATGGGCGACGAGGGGGTCTCCTTCGTCCAGCCCGACGGGGGCGTCCAGGTGAGCCCGCGGCTGCCCGCGCCGCTGCCGGGAGGCGGCGGGGGGATGGACGGCGCGGCCCCGGGCCCTCCGGCGGGAGGATGGCCCGGGGGCAGCGGGCGCGCCTGCCCCCATGCTCCGCCCACGAAGGGACCGACGACGGCGGCGGCGACCGCCAGCACCACACCGACCATCAGGACTCGCGCCTGCTCCATGGCTTCCTCCCGGCGGCGGAGGGGAGAGGTCCGCCGCACGTGGAGGGTACCAGAACTTCCCGCTTGACACGGGCCAAACCCACCAGTACGGTGCGCCACGAGCCGACCCGATCACCGGAACGTCCCGTTTTCGCGACCTCGTCGCCGCTGCCGCCGGGCGGGAGGGATGATGGCCAGCGGACAGTTCCGAACGCCGCCCACGGTCGCTCGCCCGAAGGGTGGAGGACCCCGCGCGAGCCTCTCCGCCCCCGGTCTCCCACGGAGGCCACGCCCATGATTCCCGCGCCCTTCGAGTACCACGCCCCCACCTCGCTGGACGAGGCGACGGCGCTCCTGGCCTCCCTCGGGGAGGATGCCCGCGTGCTCGCCGGAGGCCAGAGCCTGATCCCGTTGATGAAGCTGCGCCTGGCCACGCCCCGCCACCTGGTCGACATCAACGGGATCCCCGGCCTGGCCCACGTCCGGGAGTCGGACGGGGTCCTCCGCGTGGGCGCGCTCGCGCGCGAGTCCGACCTGGAGGAGTCGGCGCTGGTGCGGACCCGCTACCCGCTCCTCCACGACACCTGCCGGGTCATCGCCGATCCCCTGGTGCGCAACCTGGCGACGGTCGGCGGCAACCTGGCGCACGCCGACCCGGCCAACGACCACCCGGCGACCATGCTCGCGCTGGGGGCCGAGGTGGTCGCCGTGGGCCCCCGGGGCGAGCGCCGGCTGCCCGTCGCGTCCTTCTTCACCGGCCCGTTCGCCACGGCCCTCGACCGGGGCGAGATCCTCACCGAGGTCCGCATCCCCGCGCCGCCGCCGCGGAGCGGGGGCGCCTACCTCAAGCTCGAGCGCAAGGTGGGCGACTTCGCCACCGCGGCGGTGGCGGTGCAGATCACCCTGGGCCCCGGCGGCGCCTGCGAGCGCGCGGGCATCGCCCTCACGAACGTCGGCCTCACGCCCATCCAGGCGGACGAGGCGGAGGCCTGCCTGAAGGGCCGGGTGCTGGACGACGTGGCCATCGCGGAGGCGGCGCGGCTGGCCGCCGCGGCGTCGCACCCCACCGACGACCTCCGCGGCCCGGCGGAGTACAAGCGGGACATGGTGAGGGTCCTGACGGCCCGCGCGCTCCGCCGGGCCCTGGAGCGCGCCGGAGCGGGAGGGAGGTGACGGCCATGCTGGTCTCCGTGACGGTCAACGGCGAGAAGCACGAGGCGGACGTGGAGCCGCGCCTCCTGCTGGTCCACCTGCTCCGGGACGTGCTCCGGCTGACCGGCACGCACGTGGGCTGCGACACGACGCACTGCGGGGCCTGTACGGTCCTCATGGACGGACGGCCCGTGAAGTCCTGCACGGTGTTCGCCGTCCAGGCGCGCGGCCGCGACCTCACGACGGTGGAGGGGCTCGAGCGCGACGGCCGGCTCCATCCCCTCCAGGAGGGGTTCATGGCCGAGCACGGCCTGCAGTGCGGCTTCTGCACGCCGGGGATGCTGATGACCGGCTACGCCTTCCTCCAGAAGCATCCGTCGCCGGCGGAGGACGACATCCGCCGGGCCATCTCCGGCAACCTGTGCCGGTGCACCGGTTACGTCAACATCGTCAAGGCCGTGCAGTGGGCGGCGGCCCGGCTGCGGCAGGGAGGCGCGTGATGGCGCTCCGGACCTCACCCGACGTCGGCGGCATGGGGCACTCGATCCGACGCAAGGAGGACCCGCGGTTCATCCGCGGCCGGGGCACCTACGTGGACGACATCCAGCTCCCGGGGATGCTCTACCTGGACCTCGTCCGGAGCCCCCACGCCCACGCCCGCCTGCGGAAGATCGACGCCGCCCGGGCGCTGGCCACTCCGGGCGTGCTCGCCGTCATCACCGGCCAGGACCTGGCGAAGTACAACCTCCACTGGATGCCCACCCTGATGTCCGACACCCAGATGGTGCTGCCGGTCGAGAAGGTGATGTACCAGGGGCAGGAGGTGGCCGGGGTCCTGGCGACGAGCCGCTACGCGGCCGCCGACGGCGCGGCGGCGGTGGAGGTGGAGTACGAGCCTCTGCCGGTGGTCGTGGATCCCAGGAAGGCCCTGGAGCCGGGCGCCCCGGTGCTGCGCACCGACAAGAAGGACCGCAGGGACAACCGCATCTGGCACTGGGAGTGGGGGGACCGGGCCGCCACCGACCGGGAGTTCGCCGAGGCCGGCGTCACCGTGCGCCAGGACCTCTACATCCCGCGCATCCACGTGGCTTCCATCGAGACCTGCGGCTGCGTGGCCCACTTCGACCGCGTCCAGGACCGGCTCACCGTGTGGATGACCACCCAGGCGCCCCACGCGATCCGTACCGTGTTCGCCCTGGTGGCCGGGCACGTGGGGCTGGCGGAGCACAAGATCCGCATCATCTCCCCGGACATCGGCGGCGGGTTCGGCGGCAAGGTCCCGGTGTACCCGGGGTACGTCGTGGCCGTGGCCGCCTCGGTGCTGACGGGCAAGCCGGTGAAGTGGATCGAGGACCGGATGGAGAACCTCCAGGCCGACTCCTTCGCCCGCGACTACCACATCACGGCCGAGCTGGCCGCGACGAGGGAGGGCCGGCTGACCGCGCTGCGCATCAAGACCCTGGCCGACCACGGCTACACCGACGCGGCGGCCAACCCGTCGAAGTTCCCCGCGGGGCTGTTCCACATCTGCACGGGCTCCTACGACCTGCGGGCCGCGCACGTGGAGGTGGACGGCGTCTACACCAACAAGCCGCCCGGCGGGATCGCCTACCGGTGCTCCTTCCGCGTCACCGAGGCCGTCTACACCATCGAGCGCATGGCCGACATCATGGCCCACGAGCTGGGCATGGACCCCGCGGAGTTCCGCCTGAAGAACTTCATCCGGCCGGAGCAGTTCCCCTACCGGTCCGCGCTGGGCTGGGAGTACGACAGCGGCGACTACGCGGCGGCCCTCCGCAAGGCCATGGACCGCATCGGGTACGCCGAGCTCCGGCGCGAGCAGGCGGAGAAGCGCGCCCGCGGCGAGCTCATGGGGATCGGCATCTCCTCCTTCACCGAGATCGTGGGGGCCGGGCCCTCCCGGCACTTCGACATCCTGGGCCTCAAGATGTTCGACTCGTGCGAGATCCGCATCCACCCCACGGGCAAGGCCATCGCCCGGTTCGGCACCAGGTCCCAGGGCCAGGGCCACGAGACGACCTACGCCCAGATCCTCGCCGAGGAGCTGGGCATCCCGGCCGCCGACATCCAGGTCGAGGAGGGCGACACGGACACCGCGCCCTACGGCCTCGGCACCTACGCGAGCCGCTCCACCCCGGTGGCCGGCGCCGCGGCCGCCGTCGCCGCCAGGAAGATCCGCGACAAGGCCCGGAAGATCGCGGCCCACCTGCTGGAGGTGGCCGAGGCCGACCTCGAGTGGGAGCCCGGACGGTTCACCGTCCGGGGCGCCCCCGGGCGGTCGAAGACCATCCAGGAGGTCGCCTTCGCCGCCTACACGAACCACCCGCAGGGCATGGAGGCGGGCCTCGAGGCCGTGAGCTACTACGACCCGCCGAACCTCACCTTCCCGTTCGGCAGCTACATCTGCGTGGTGGACATCGACCGGGGCACGGGCGAGGTGAAGGTGCGCCGCTTCGTGGCCGTGGACGACTGCGGCAACGTCATCAACCCCATGATCGTGGAGGGCCAGATCCACGGCGGCCTCACCATGGGGCTGGCCCCGGCCCTGTACGAGGAGATCTCGTACGACGAGGCCGGCAACATCCAGGGCGGGAGCTTCATCGACTACCTCCTGCCCACGGCGGTGGAGACGCCCCGCTGGGAGACGGACAGGACCTGCACGCCCTCGCCGCACCACCCGCTGGGCGCCAAGGGAGTGGGCGAGTCGGCCACGGTCGGCGCGCCCGCCGCCATCGCCAACGCGGTGGTGGACGCCCTGTGGCACCTGGGCGTGCGCCACGTGGACATCCCCATCACGCCGCCCCGGGTGTGGAAGCTCCTCCGCGAGCGGGGCGTGACGGAGTGAGCGAGGCGCTGCTGGCGCTCGCCGCGGACCTGCAGCGCCGGGGCGTGCCGTTCGTGCTGGCCACGGTCGTCCGCTGCGAGCCGCCGACCTCGGCGAAGCCGGGTGCCAAGGCGCTCGTGCGCGAGGACGGCACCGTCGCCGGTTGGGTGGGTGGGGCCTGCGCCGAG
>JBBIOF010000231.1:0-4874 GCA_037443505.1 Candidatus Rokuibacteriota bacterium | reverse complement strand
CGTCCGCGCCCGGGCCCGGGAGGCCGGTTGCCGCCGCCAGGAGCCGGTCGCGCTCGGCGACCAGGCCCTCGGCGGTGTCCAGATCCCCGGCCTCCAGGGCGCCGGCCAGGGCATCGCTGGCCCGCGCCAGCTCGAGCGCGATGTCCACCAGCGGGTGCGAGCCTGGCATCAGAACTGGCCGCTGAAGATGGAGCCGATCTGGCTCTGCTGCCGGGCCAGGGCCGTGAGCAGGGCCTGGCTGCGTGCCAGCTGCTCCTCGAGCCTGGCCTGCTTCTTGGCCAGGGAGTCCTCCAGGCGGGAGATCTGCCCGTCCAGGGCGGCCACGCGGTTGCTGATGGTGGTGCGGGTGAGGTTGATCGTGCCGTCGCCCCGGGTGTGCGTGTCCACGTAGGCGGCCAGGGTCGTGGCCACCCCGTCGGCGGCGTTGAACAGGCTCTGGATGGCGTCCGGATCGGCGGCGAACAGCTCGCGAAGCTTCGTCTCGTCGCTGATGGAGAGCTTGCCGTCCCGCCCGGCGCGGATGTAGGCCGCCGGCAGGCTGTTCGGCTTGCCCGCGGGCTGGGACGCGACGATGGCGGCCGCCTTGCGCTTGAGCTCGAGCGGCAGGGTCGAGAACGTCGAGTCCAGCGAGAGCACGCCCCGGGTTCCGCCCTTGACGTCCACCCCGGTGTTCTGGGCGAGGTGGTCGAGGACGTCGTTGTACGCGGTGAGGAAGCCCTTGATCTTCTCGACGGCCTTGTCGGCGTCGGGCTGGATCTTCACCGTCACGGCGCTGGCCGAGGTCGCCTTGAGGTCGAGGGTGACCCCGCTGACCAGGTCCGTGACGGTGTTCGTGTCGCGGTAGTAGGTGAGCCCGTCCACCAGGAGCCTGGCGTCCAGCTCGTGGCTGCCCAGGTCCTCGTACACGTAGCCGCCCGTCGTGTCGGTGGCGGCGGTGGGGCTCGCGTTGACGATGCCCAGCCGGGTGAGGAGCCCGTCGGTGTCGGTGAACGTGATCTTGTTGGCCGTGCCGGTCTCGGCGCTCGAGACGGAGAGCCGCGACTTGCCGGTCTGGGTCTGGATCCGGACGCCCGACCCCTTGCTGCCGAGGGCGGTGTTGATGGCGGTGGCGACGTTGTCGAGGACGGTCTGGTCGCTGTCGCCGCTGTCGATGGTCACGGTCGCCGTGTAGACGGTGCCGGCGATGGTCATGTCGAAGCGGAAGGTCCCCGTGCCGGCGCCCGAGATGGTGGTGTCCGTGTCCGTGTACAGGTTCGACACGTGGGTGGCCCGCTTCGCGAGCTGCTGGACGTTGACCGAGAGCGTCGCGTTGGCGGCGCTCGAGGCGGCCGACGCGGTGAGCACCGAGGTGTCGCTGGAGCTGGCCGCCTTGGCGGCGAACGGCGACAGCGTCCCCGACTGCTTGAGGCTGTCCAGCTGGGTCTTGAGCGCGCCGAGCCGGGTCTTCAGCGTGGAGAGGGCCGACGAGCGCTGCGTGAGGACGTCGCGGCGCTCCCTGAGCGCGCTGAGCGGCACCCGGTCCCGCGCCAGGAGCGCGTAGGCGAGGTCCGAGATCTCCTGGGAGACCGTGCCCTGCCGGACGCCTTCGACCGCCATGGGCGGTGCCTACCCGGCCACGGCCACCGGCGCGGCCTGGCGCGAGAACGCGCGGTGCCAGGTGTCCCGGAGGTCGCCCAGGATCTTCTGGGCGGTCTCGAATCGCTGGGCCTTCACCTCGCGGAGGCTGTACTCGTAGAGCCGGTAGAGCCCGGCGGCGATCTCCTCGTAGTCGAAGTTCAGCGCCGCGATCAGCTCGACGATGGCCGCGGTGGCCTTGCGCGCGTCGCGGGCCACGCACCCGGCGATGGCGAAGTCGTAGAGCTGGAGCAGCATCTGCTGCTGGGTCATTCCCTGGACCTGCGTCGCGGCATAAGCCGAGGCGGCATACCCTGTCGCTGGGAGCATCGGTGCGTGTCCTCCTGGCGTGGGTTATCGGCCGGGCCGGCGGGCTTTCAAACCCCCGCCGGACCGGCCGATTCCGCCCGTCTAGCCGCGGAAGAGGGCCAGGATGGAGGCGGGCGCCGTGTTGGCGGCCGCCAGCTGGGCCGTGCCCGTCTGCTGGAGGATCTGGAGCTTCGAGGCCTCGAGCTGCTCGGCGGCCAGGTCGGCGTCCATGATCCGGCTCGCGGCCGCCAGGGTGTTGACCCGGGCCACGGCCAGGTTGTCCGCCTTCATGGCCATCCGCTGCAGGTTCGCCCCGACCGCCTGGAGCGCGGCCTTCACCGAGGCCAGGGCGGCGTTCACCGAGGCCAGGGAGATGCTGGCCAGGGCCTGGCTGCCCACGGTGAGCGTGTTGATGCCCAGCGCCGCGGAGGTGAAGGCGTGCCCCATGGAGAACCGGTTGGTGTTGACCCCCTCGGGGCCAGTCTGGAACGTCAGGCCGCCCGCCGTGAGGAGCACCACGCCGTTGAACTGGGTGTTGGCGGCGATGGCGTCCAGCTCCTCGGCCAGCTGGTTCAGCTCCTGCTGGATGGCGCCTCGCTCGCTCACCCCCTGCGTGTCGTTGGCGGCCAGGATGATCTTCTCGCCCATCTGCGAGAGCAGGTCGTTCATGCTGCTGAGGCCGCCCTCGGCGATGGCCAGGAGGTTGCCGGCGTCGCCGATGTTGGTGATGGCGGCGGCGATCCGGCGCGCCCGGATGTCCAGGGTGTTGGCCAGGGTCAGCCCGGCCGGGTCGTCCCCCGCGGAGTTGATGCGCTTGCCGGTGGCCAGCCGCAGGTTGGTCTTCGTGAGCTGCGCGTTGATCTGGGTGAGGGCGTGAAGGGCGTTGAGCGCCGAGATGTTCGTGCGGATCCGAGTCAGGTCACCGGTCGCCATGAGCGTGATTCCTCCATGGGTTCGAGTTCTCCGACGCCCCCCCGGGCGCCGCCGCCCCGGGCCTCCCGCCCGGAGCCACCCACAACCACGCTCCTGTACCTTTCCCTGACCCCTTGCTGCGTGCTGCTGCAGGGGTGATCGGCCGGGCCCGCCCCGCTCCGGAGGGGACCCGGCCGCCCTGCCCCGCGGCGCCGGGGTGGTCCCGCGGCGCCGTGCCGCTGCCTACCGCGCCAGGAGGATCAACAGCGACGGAATCACCGCGAGGGGGAGCCTGGCACTCCCCCCGCGGTCACCGGGCTCGCCGCTACCGGAAAAGAGCCAGGATCGAGCTGGGCGCCGTGTTGGCCGCCGCCAGCTGCGCGGTCGCCGTCTGCTGCAGGATCTGCAGCTTGGACGACTCGAGCTGGTCGGCCGCCAGGTCGGCGTCGCGGATCCGGCTCTCCGCGGCCCGCAGGTTGAGCTGGGAGACGCTGAGGTTGTCGGCCTTGACGCGCAGCCGCTCGATCGTGGCGCCCGCCAGCTGCAGGGCCGCCGCCACCGAGGCGATGGCCGCCTGGACCGAGCCCAGCGACGTGCTCGCCAGCGCCTGGCTGCCCACCGTCAGCGTGTTGATGCCGAGGGCGGCCGACGTGAAGGCGTGGCTGAGCGTGAACTTGCTGATGTTGGCCCCGTCGGGACCCGTCTGGAACGTGAGCGTCCCGCCGGTGAGGAGCACGATGCCGTTGAACTGGGTCTGCTGGGCGACGGAGTCGATCTCCTCGGCCAGCTGGTTGAGCTCCTGCTGGATGGCGGAGCGCTCGCTGGCGCCCTGGGTGTCGTTGGCGGCCAGCGTGATCTTCTCGATCATCTGCGAGAGCAGCTCGTTCATGTTGTTGAGGCCGCCCTCGGCGATGGACACCACGTTCTCGGCGTCGCCGACGTTCCGCATCGCGGACGACACGCGCCGCGCCCGCACGTCGAGGGAGTTGGCCAGGGTGAGGCCGGCGGGGTCGTCGGCCGCCGAGTTGATGCGCTTGCCCGTGGCCAGGCGCAGGTTCACCGCCGTCATCTTCGAGTTGATCTGGCCCAGGGCGTTCAGCGCGTTCAGCGCCGAGATGTTCGTGCGGATCCTTGCGAGATCTCCGACTGCCATGGAACGCTCCTCCTTGTCTCTCCCAGGCCGGCTTGGCCGGCCTCCGGGCATCCGTGCCCGGCCTGATTCCCCTCGAGAGTGGTCGGCGCGCACCCGGGGACCGCGACAGATCGCTCACCCCCTCCCCTGCGATCCGGAGAGCGCGTCCGGAGGAGTGTTCGGCAGCCGACGCCTCGAAGCGGACCCCGTCGGGCGCCACGGCCACGCCTGGACAGCCTAGACGGGCCCCGTGATGCACAGGAACGGCGCCTCCCTGAGGTCCACCACCCGCGGCGGCACGGGGCGACCCCTGGCATCGGTGGTCAGCTCGACCTTCGGGCGCAGGGGGTGGTTCCGGCTGACCGCAACGACGGTCCCCACCTCGCCCGTGTTGAGGCGGATGACCGTCCCGGGCGGGAAGACGGACACCTCGTCGACCAGGGCCTTGACCAGCGGGGCGGGGAAGGTCTCGTGGCGCCGCCGCACGATCTGGCAGATCGCCCGGTGGGGCTCCCGGGGTCCCATCAGGCGCAGGTAGGTGTCGACCAGGCCGATGATCTTCGCGTGCGGATGCACCGTGTCCCCGCGGAGGCCCCGGGGGTAGCCCTGACCCTGCTCCCGCTCGTGGTGCTGGAGGATGGCGGTGAGGATGCCCGCGGCGGGCGGTCTCCAGCCGCGCACGGTGTCCACCGAGCGCTGCGGGTGCTGGCGGTAGGCGGTGTCGTCCTCCGAGGCCTCGCCGTCGCGCAGCACCCGCTCGGTGGGCGCGGCCAGCCCCGTGTCGAACAGGCAGGCGGCCAGGCCGAGCTGCAGCAGGTCGCCGCCGGCCTGTCCCGTGATCTGGCCCAGCCGGACCGCGAGGACGGCCGCGCGCGCGTGGTGGAAGGCCAGGGGATCGGCGCCCGGC
>JBBIOF010000230.1:0-4913 GCA_037443505.1 Candidatus Rokuibacteriota bacterium | reverse complement strand
GGTGGCGGTAGGCCAGCAGCGCCGCCGCGGCGGGCACGGCCAGGGCCAGCCCGTGACGGGCGCGAAGGCAGGGCCTCACGGGCCGGGCTTGCGCGGCGGGCCGGCCGCCGCTACCTTTCCCGTGCTGGCCATCACCGGGGCGGGAGGGGGGACCGGCCATGAAGAGCGTCTTCGACGAGGTCTACGCCCAGTCCATGACGGACCGGGAGGGGTTCTGGGCGGCCGCCGCGGAGGACATTTACTGGGAGCGACGGTGGGACCGGGTCCTGGACGACTCGCGCCCGCCCTTCTACCGCTGGTTCGTGGGCGGCCGGCTCAACACCTGCTACAACGCGCTGGACCTCCACATCGACCGCGGCCGCGGCAAGCAGCGGGCGCTCATCTACGACAGCCCGGTGACGGGCACGGTCCGGGAGTTCACCTACGAGCAGCTGCGCGACACCGTGGCGCGCTGCGCCGGGATGCTGCGGCGCCAGGGCGTCGGCCGGGGCGACCGCGTCGTCATCTACATGCCCATGGTGCCCGAGGCCGTGATCACCATGCTGGCGTGCGCCCGCATCGGCGCCATCCACTCGGTGGTCTTCGGCGGCTTCGCCGCCCACGAGCTGGCCAAGCGGGTGGACGACGCCGGGCCGAAGCTCATCGTCTCCGCGTCCTGCGGGATCGAGGTGAACCGGGTGGTGCCCTACAAGCCCCTGCTGGACGGGGCCATCGACCTCGCCTCCCACAAGCCGGAGCGCTGCATCATCCTGCAGCGGCCCGAGGAGCGGGCGCCCCTGGTGCGCGGGCGCGACGCGGAGTGGGACGAGGTCATGGCCGGTGCGGAGCCGGCCGACCCGGTCACGGTGGAGGCCACCGATCCCCTCTACATCCTCTACACCTCGGGCACGACGGGTCAGCCCAAGGGCGTGGTGCGCGACAACGGCGGCCACGCCGTGGCGCTCCGGTGGTCCATGGGCGCCATCTACGGCGTCGGCTCCGGCGAGGTCTACTGGGCCGCCTCCGACATCGGCTGGGTGGTGGGGCACTCCTACATCGTCTACGCGCCCCTGCTGAAGGGCTGCACCACCGTCCTCTACGAGGGCAAGCCGGTGGGCACGCCGGACCCCGGCGCCTTCTGGCGCGTGTGCGCGCAGCACGGCGTGAACGTGCTCTTCACGGCGCCCACGGCGTTCCGGGCCATCAAGAAGGAGGACCCGCAGGGGCACCACATCGCCAAGCACGACCTGTCGCGCTTCCGCACGCTCTTCCTGGCCGGCGAGCGCTGCGACCCCGACACGCTGCTGTGGGCGCGGGAGAAGCTGGGCGTGCCGGTCATCGACCACTGGTGGCAGACGGAGACGGGCTGGCCCATCGCCGCCAACTGCGTGGGCCTGGGCATGCTGCCGGTGAGGCCCGGGTCGCCCACGAAGCCGGTGCCCGGCTACGACGTGCGCGTGCTGGGCGAGGACAACCGCGAGCTGCCGCCGGAGCAGATCGGCTCCATCGCCATCAGGCTGCCGCTGCCGCCGGGCTGCCTGCCCACGCTCTGGAACAACGACGCCGGCTACGAGAAGTCGTACCTGACGAGGCATCCGGGCCACTACCTGACGGGCGACGCCGGGTACCGGGACCGCGACGGCTACATCTACATCATGAGCCGGGTGGACGACATCATCAACGTGGCGGGCCACCGGCTCTCCACCGGGGCCATGGAGGAGGTGCTGGCCTCCCATCCCGACGTGGCCGAGTGTGCCGTGGTGGGCGTGGCCGACGAGATCAAGGGCGAGGTCCCGGTGGGGTTCATCGTCACCAAGGCCGGGGTGGCGCGCCCGGACGGCGAGCTCGTGAAGGAGCTGGTCGACCTGGTGCGCGAGCGGATCGGCCCGGTCGCGGCGTTCAAGTCCGCCGTGGTGGTCAAGCGGCTGCCCAAGACCCGCTCGGGGAAGATCCTGCGCGGCACCATGAAGAAGATCGCCGACGGCCAGGAGTACGGGGTGCCGGCCACCATCGACGACCCGGCGATCCTCGGCGAGATCGGCGAGGCCCTGCGCGGGATCGGCTACCCGCGGGCGGGGACCCGATGAGGGCGGCGTTCTACGAGGGCGCGCGGACGTTCCGGGTCGGCCCGCGGGACGTGCCCCGGCCCGGCCCCGACGAGGCGCTCCTGCGCATGCGCCGCGTGGGGATCTGCGGCACCGACCTGCACATCTACCAGGGCCACCTGGACCACCGCGTGCCGCGGGGCGGCATCATCGGGCACGAGACGGTCGGTGAGGTCGTGGAGGCGCCGGCCGGCAGCGGCTTCGCGCGCGGCGACCGCGTGGTGGTGGAGCCGCTGGCCACCTGCGGGGCCTGCCGGGCCTGCCGGATGGGCGCCTCGTACCTCTGCTACGCGCTCAAGGTGCTGGGCGTGGACGTGCCCGGCGGCATGCAGGAGTACTGGGCGGTGCCGGCGGCCCGCCTGCTCCGCGTCCCGGACGCGCTCGACGACGATCAGGCCGCGCTGGTGGAGCCGCTGGCCGTGGCGGTCCACGACGTGCGGCGGGCCGGGGTGCGGTCGGGCGACACCGTGCTGGTGTTCGGCGGGGGGCCCATCGGCGCGCTGATCGCCCTGGTCTGCCGGCAGCGCGGCGCCCGCGTCGCGGTGGCCGAGGTGAACCCCTTCCGGGTCGCCATCCTCCAGGGGTTCGGCCTGGAGGTCGTGGGGCCGGACGCCGACCCGGTGGCCTTCGCGGAGGCCTGGACGGGCGGCACCGGCGTGGACGTGGCGTTCGAGGTGACGGGCAACCCCGCGGCGGTGCGCGCCGTGACGGGTGTCGTGCGCGTGTGGGGCACGGTGAGCGTGGTGGCCATCCACGCCGAGCCCGTCCCCGTGGATCTCTACCGGCTGTTCGCCCGCGAGATCACCGTGCGCGGCAGCCGCCTCTACGCGCGGGAGGACTGGGAGGAGGCCATCCGGCTCGCGGCCGGCGGCACCGTCCCCGTCGCCCCGCTGGTGAGCCGGCGCGTGCCCCTGGAGGCGCTCGCCGAGGGCATGGAGCAGGCGCTGGCGGGAGGGCCGGTGATGAAGGTGCTGGTGGAGCTGTGAGGCGGCTCGGGTGGCTGCTGGCGGCGGTGCTGCTCGCCGGGTGCTCGGCCCCGCTGGACGTGTCCGGGACCGGGTGGCGGCGGGCGGGCGCTGACATCGGGCAGGTGGCGCGGGACGAGATGGAGTGCGTGCGGGCGGTGAGCGGCGCCGGCGAGACCCGGGAGTCGTACGTGGGCGGGGTTGCCGACGCCGTGCGCCACGCCGTCCGCGAGCGCGAGCGCCTGCGCGCCTACGACCGCTGCATGCAGGAGCGGGGGTACCGGCGGACGGCGTAGGCGGTGACGCGGGTCCGCGGCGAGAGCCTCCTCGGGCGGTGGCCGGCGGCCTGATCCGCGTGGGCTGCTGCGGCTGGCCGGTGGCGCGCGGCCGCTACGCCGCAGCCTTCGACCTGGTGGAGGTCCAGGAGTCCTTCTACAACCTGCCGCGCCGCTCGACCGTCGAGCGCTGGCGGGCGGCCGTGCCCGAGACGTTCGAGTTCGTCCTGAAGGCCTCCCAGCTCGTCACCCACGAGGCGTCCTCGCCGACCTACCGCCGGCTCCGCACCCCGCTGCCGGCCGCCCGGGCCCGCCGCTGCGGGTCGTTCAAGGCGACCGGAGAGGTCCGGGCGGCGTGGAGCGAGACGCTGGCCCTGGCCCGCCTCCTGCGCTCGCGGATCGTGCTGGTCCAGTCCCCGGCGGCCTTCACGCCCACGGCGGTGAACGTGCGCCGGCTGACGGCATTCTTCGAGGAGTCGGACCGGGAGGGGCTCGCGGTCGCGTGGGAGCCGCGGGGCGACTGGCCGGACGCGGAGGTCGAGCGGCTGTGCCGGCGCCTGGACCTGATCCACTGCGTGGACCCCTTCCAGCGGCGCCCCGTCTGGGGCCGGCCGGCGTACCTCAGGCTCCACGGCCGGGGCAGCTACCGCTACGCGTACACCGACGCCGACCTCCGGGAGCTCCGGGCGCTCGTGGGGGAGCTGGGCGAGGCGTACGTGCTCTTCAACAACCTGAGCATGCTCGACGACGCGCGGCGCTTCCGGCTCCTGCTGGAGGGCGACTGAGGCGGTCCGCTCAGGTCCGGGTCACGCCCTCCTCGGGGGCCTCCAGCTCGAAGGCGGCCGCCATGAGCGCCCGGGTGTAGGGGTCGGCCGGCCGCTGGAAGATTTGCTCGGCCGGGCCCTGCTCGACGACGCGCCCGTCCCGCATGACCAGAACCTCGTGGGCGAGCGCGCGCACCACCCGCAGGTCGTGGCTGATGAAGAGGTAGGCCAGGTCGTGGCGGGCCTGCAGCTCGCGCAGCAGCTCCACCATCTGGGCCTGCACCGACATGTCCAGCGCCGACGTGGGCTCGTCCAGCACGACGAAGCGCGGCCTGAGCACCAGGGCCCGGGCCAGGGCGATGCGCTGCCGCTGCCCGCCGGAGAACTCGTGGGGGTAGCGGTCCGAGTCCGCGGGGTCGAGCCCCACCTCCCGCAGCGCCTCCTCGATGAGAACGCGGCGCTCCCGGTCGCCGGCGCCGATGCGGTGGACGCGCAGGCCCTCCTCCACGATCTGGGCCACCGACAGCCGCGGGGAGAGGGCGCCGTAGGGGTCCTGGAAGACGATCTGCATCTCGCGGCGGAGGGGGCGCAGCGCCCGCGAGCGCAGCCCCTGGAGCTCCCGGCCGCCGAACTCGATGGAGCCCCGGCTCGCCACCAGGCGCAGCAGGGCCAGGCCCAGCGTGGTCTTGCCCGAGCCGCTCTCGCCCACCACGCCCACCGTCTGGCCCCGGCGCACGGCCAGGCTCACCCCGTCCACCGCCCGCACGTGGCCCACCGTGCGCCGGAACACCCCGGCCTTGACGGGGAACCACACGCGGAGGTCGC
>JBBIOF010000229.1:0-4934 GCA_037443505.1 Candidatus Rokuibacteriota bacterium | reverse complement strand
TGCCACCGTCCGGACCTCGGCGCCGGCCGCCGGCGGGGCCTCCTGCAGCGCCGCCGAGATGTCCTCGTCGGGCTCCGCGATCACCGCGATCATGGCGCCCACCGGGGCGCGCCCGCCCGCCTCCACCAGGATCTTCCGGAGGACGCCCGCGCCGAACGCCTCCATCTCCACGTCGGCCTTGTCCGTCTCGATCTCGGCCAGGATGTCGCCCCCCTGGACGCGGTCGCCCTCCTGCTTCAGCCACTTGATGACCTTGCCCGTTTCCATCGCCTCGGAGAGCTTGGGCATGACGACCCTGGTCACCGCCATCGTGGGGTCCTCCTCAGGCGTAGCAGACCTTGCGGATCGCGGCGATGATCCTCTCCTTCGACGGCGTCTTCGCGCGCTCCAGGTTCCTCGCGTAGGGCATGGGCGCGTTGGCGCCCGTCACCCGCTCCACCGGCGCGTCGAGGTCGTCGAAGGCGTTCTCGGTGATGAACGACGCGATCTCCGAGCCCATGCCGGCGAAGCCGGCGCCGGCCTCCACCACCACCGCCCGGTGCGTCTTCCGCACCGACCCGATGATGGTCTCCACGTCCATGGGACGGAGGGTGCGCGGGTCCACCAGCTCCACCGAGATGCCCTCCTTCTCCAGGTCCTCGGCCGCCTCCATGGCGCGGTACATCATGCCCATGTAGGCAACGACCGTCACGTCGGTGCCCTCGCGGCGCACGATGGCCCGCCCCAGCGGGATGACGAACTCCGGGTCCTCGGGGACCTCGCCCTTCACGGCGTAGAGCGTCTCCGACTCGATGAAGATGACCGGGTTGTCGTCGCGGATGGCCGCCTTGAGCAGCCCCTTGGCGTCCATGGGCGTCGTCGGCCGGACCACCTTGAGCCCGGGCACGTGGTAGAAGTAGCTCTCCATGGACTGCGAGTGCTGGGCGGCCAGCTGGTGGGCGGGCCCGCCCGGGCCCCGGATGACGATGGGAACGTGGTACTGGCCGCCGGACATGTAGCAGAGCTTGGCGGCCGAGTTCACGATCTGGTCCAGCGCCAGCAGCGCGAAGTTGAAGGTCATCATCTCCACGACGGGGCGCAGACCCACCATGGCGGCCCCGATGCCCACCCCGGTGAAGCCGGACTCCGCGATGGGCGTGTCCACCACCCGGCGGGGGCCGAACTCCTTGAGCAGGCCCTGCGTCACCTTGTACGCGCCCTCGTAGAGGCCCACCTCCTCGCCGATGACGAAGACGCGCGGGTCCCGCCGCATCTCCTCCCGGAGGGCCAGGTTCAGCGCCTCGCGATAGGTCATGACCGCCATCGTCAGTCCTCCTTGTAGACGTCGGTCATGAGCCACTCGACGGGCGGCTCGGGCGAGGCGTCGGCGAACGCCACCGCCTCGTCCACGCGGTCGTTGACGTCCTTCTCCAGGGTGCGCAGGTCCGCCTCCGTCAGCACGCCCGCCGCCAGCGCGCGCTCGCGGAACAGGAGGATGGGGTCGCGCTGCTTCTCCCGCTCGACCTCCTCCCGGGTCCGGTAGACGGCGCCGGCCGGGTCCCGCATCGAGTGGCCGCGGAAGCGGTAGGTGCGGGCCTCGAGCAGCGAGGGGATCCGCTCCCGCCGGGCGCGCTCCACGGCCCGCGCCACCGCCTCCCGCACCGCCAGGACGTCCATGCCGTCCACGGGGGCGGCGGGGATGCCGTAGACCTCCCCGAACTTCCAGATCTCCGTCTGGGCCAGGGCGCGCTCCACGGACGTCCCCATGGCGTACCGGTTGTTCTCGCAGATCCACACCACCGGCAGCTTCCAGAGGGCCGAGAGGTTCATCGCCTCGTGGAACTCGCCCTCCGGCACCGCCCCGTCGCCGAAGAAGCAGGCGATCACCTGGTCCCGCTCCTCGTACCTGATGGCGAAGCCCACGCCCGCCGCCAGCGGCAGGTGGGCGCCCACGATGGCGTGGCCGCCCAGGAAGTTCCGGGACCGGTCGAAGAGGTGCATGGAGCCGCCCTTGCCCTTGCTGAGGCCGTCGCGACGCCCGAACAGCTCGGCCATCACCCGGCGGGGGTCGGAGCCCTTGGCCAGACAGTGGCCGTGCTCCCGGTAGGTGGAGATCACGTAGTCGTCGTCGCGCAGGGCGCTGATGGCGCCCACCGCCACGGCCTCCTCGCCGATGGAGAGGTGCAGGAACCCGCCGATCTTGCCCAGGGCGTAGGCCTCCGCGGCCTTCTCCTCGAAGCGGCGGATCAGCATCATGTCGCCGAGGAGCCGGCGGGCCAGCTCGGCGTCCAGGACCGCGGACGCCGCCGCCTTCTTCACTTCCGTCTTCTGGGCCATGGATCCTCCTGCTACCAGCGCATGAGGCTGAGATCGTCCACGGACAGGCGCTGGCGCAGGCGGAAGATCGCCACGATGATGGCGAGGCCCACGGCCACCTCGGCGGCCGCGACCGCCATGACGAAGAACACCAGCGCCTGGCCGTCCGCGCTCCCGTGACGCCGGCCGAAGGCGACCAGCGCCAGGTTGGCGGCGTTGAGCGCCAGCTCGATGGACATGAAGATCACCAGCGGGTTCCGCCGGACCACGACGCCGACCACGCCCAGCGTGAACAGGACCGCCGACAGCGCGAGATAGTACGTCTCCGGGACCATGTCACGCCCGCCGTCGCGCGAGGAGCAGCACGCCGACCATGGCCGCCAGGAGCAGCACCGAGGTCAGCTCGAAGGGGAACAGGTAGTCGGTGAACAGCAGGCGGCCGATGGCCTCCACGCCCCCGGCAGGCGCGGCCCTGGGCGGCGCGGGCGCCGCGCGGCGGGCCAGGGTCACCATGGCGAGCTCCACCAGCAGCACCACCCCCAGCGGCGCCGCCAGGACCCGCCAGCGCCGGCGGGGGTCGGGGCCGGTCTCCTCCTTGCCCGGGATCAGCACCATGATGGCGAAGACGAACAGCACCATGATGGCGCCGGCGTAGACGATCACCTGCGCCGCCGCCAGGAACTCCGCCCCCAGCATCAGGTAGAGCGCCGCGATGGAGCCCAGGTTGACCACCAGGAACAGGGCGCCGTGAATGGGGTTCTTCCGGAGCAGGAGGCCCAGGGCCGAGACGACGGCCACGAGCGCGATCAGGACGAAGGCCACGAGCGCCATCAGACCCTCCGGTCGGCCGGGATGGGCACCGGCGAGGCCGGCCGGCCGTCGGGCCCGGCCGGCTCCAGCGCCAGGAGCGCCTCCTTCGTGTAGATCATGCCACCCCGGCTGTAGGAGGCGAACTCCAGGATGCCCGTGTCCATGCGGATGGCATCCTCGGGGCAGGCCTCCACGCAGAACCCGCAGAACACGCACCGGCCCAGGTCGATGTCGAACCGCGCGGGGACCTTCTCGATGTCCGGGTTCGGGTGCTCCTCGGCCACGATGTAGATGCAGCGGGCCGGGCACACCGTCTCGCACATCATGCACGCCACGCACCGGGGCGAGCCGTCCTCGCGCCGGACCAGCCGGTGCAGGCTCCGGAGGCGCGCCGCGTAGGGCCGGCGCTCCTCCGGGTACTGGATGGTCACCGCGCCCCGCACGTCCCGCCGCCCCAGGGCGTGGACGACGTGCCGGCCCATGTTGGCGAAGAAGTGGCGGGCCGTCAGGGCGAGCCCCGAGAGGACCTCCACCAGGTAGAAGCGCTGGCGCAGCCGCATCAGGCCGCCCCCCGGGTGAGCAGCAGCACCACGCCCGTCACCACGATGTTGGCGATGGAGAGCGGGAACAGGCCGAGCCAGCCCAGCCGCATGGCCTGGTCGTAGCGGAAGCGCGGCAGCGTCCAGCGGACCAGCATCAGGAAGAAGATCATGGCGCTGACCTTCAGCACGAAGCTCCCCACCTGCAGGAGCACGACCACCAGGTGCGGCAGCGCCACCTCCCAGCCCCACGGGAACCGGAACCCCCCGGCTTCCAGCCAGGGCACCTGCCAGCCGCCCAGGAACAGCGAGGTGGTCAGGCCCGCCACCACCACCGTCTCCAGGAAGTCGGCCATGGCGAACATCCCGAACTTCATGCCGCTGTACTCGACGAAGTAGCCGATGATCTCCGACTCGCCCTCGGGCGTGTCGAAGGGGATCCGCTTGGTGGCGGCGATCCCGGCGGTCAGGAACAGGACGAACGCCAGGGGCTGGGTCAGGATGCCCCACTTCGGCAGCCACCCCCACATCAGGGCGCCCTGGCCGCGCACGATGTCCTGCAGGTTCAGCGAGCCGTAGACCATGATCACGCCCATGATGGAGGCGCCGATGGCGATCTCGGCGGAGATCATGAGCGCGGCCGCCCGCTGGCCGCCCAGGAGCGCGAAGTTGTTGCCCGACGACCAGCCCGCCATCATCACGCCGTAGACCCCGAGCGACAGCATGGCGAACACGTAGAGCACGCCCACGTTCAGGGTGACGGCCTGGAGCGGGATCTCGCGGCCGGCCACGCGCAGCGTGTCGCCGAACGGGATGGAGGCGAACGCCACCAGGGCGAAGAAGACGGAGACGAAGGGCGCCAGGGAGAAGAGGACCCGGTCGGCCCGCGCCGGCCGGAAGTCCTCCTTGGTGAGCATCTTGAGGGCGTCGGCCAGCGGGTGGAACAGCCCGAACAGCCGGAGCCCCAGGATGGAGGCCCGGTTGGCCCCGATCCGGTCCTGCATGATGGCCGACTGCTTCCGCTCCACCCAGGTCAGCAGCCCGCCCATGTTCAGGACGAACAGCATGACGAAGGCCACGCGCCCGAAGGCGATGCCGAGGTCGGCCACTCCGCTCATGCGGGCACCGGCGCCCCGGCGACCACCTGGCCCTCGTCGCCGATGGAGCGGTAGGACATCCCGGAGAACGCGGGCACCCTCGCCGCCGCCTCCAGCAGCCAGTGCTCGGCGCGGGCGGCCCGGACCTCGGCCCCCAGCGCGGCTAGCACGCGTCCCAGCAGGGCCCAGTCGG
>JBBIOF010000228.1:0-4939 GCA_037443505.1 Candidatus Rokuibacteriota bacterium | reverse complement strand
GCTCTTCCGATCTGCGCCTGGTCGGAGTACAACCACCACTGGGCCGGGCTGTTCGTGCTGCTGATGGGGGTGCTGGCCGGGCTGGAGCGGCTCGGCGTCCGGCCTGCGCGGCACTGGCCGCTGCTCTTCCTCGGGCTCGCCGTGTTCATGTTCCTCCGCAACGACCCGCGGGCCTGGCCGCTGGGGCCCGCGGGCTTCTGGGAGAGCATGGCGCTGCCCGACGTGCTCCAGCACCGCGCGTTCATGCTCCTGGTGGTCGCCTTCGGCGTGTTCGAGTGGATGGTGCGCACCGGCCGGCTCGCGCCCCGGCCCTGGAGCTACGTCTTCCCGCTGCTCTGCGCGGTGGGCGGCGGGCTCCTGCTGACCCACTCGCACGCGATGTTCAGCCTCAGGGAGGAGTTCCTCACCGAGGTCACGCACACGCCGCTCGGAGTCCTGGGGGCCTTCGCGGGCTGGGCCCGCTGGCTGGAGGTGCGGCTGCCAGACCCCGGCCGGGCTCCGGGCCTGGTCTGGCGGGGATGCCTCACGGCCGTCGGCGCCCTGCTGCTGATCTACCGCGAGGGGTGAGGGCATAATGGGCCGCATGATCCCGGGACGGGCCACGGCCGAGGGCACGCGGCGCTACGCGGAGCGGCTCACCGCGGCGGGCGCGGCGCCCGAGCACTTCCGCGCCTTCGAGCCCCTGGGCGCGCTGTCGAGCGTTGGGGTCGGCACCTACCTCGGCCGCGAGGACGACGCCACCGACGCCCTCTACCGCCGGGCGGTGGCGCGGGCGCTGGAGCGGGGGGCCAACGTGGTGGACACGGCCGTGAACTACCGCCACCAGCGGAGCGAGCGGGCGGTGGGCGCGGCGGTGGCGGACGCCCTGGCCCGGGGCGCCGTGGCCCGCGACGAGGTGGTCGTCGCCACCAAGGGTGGCTACATCCCCTTCGACGGCGAGTTCCCCGCCGACCCCCGCGGGTACTTCACCCGGACGTACCTGGACACCGGGATCATCCGTCCGGGCGACGTGGTGGCGGGCGCCCACTGCATGACGCCGCGCTACCTGGCGGACCAGATCGAGCGCAGCCGCGCCAACCTGGGGCTGGAGACCATCGACGTCTACTACCTGCACAACCCCGAGCAGCAGCTGGAGGAGGTCGACCGGGGCGAGTTCGGCGCCCGCATCCGCGAGGCCTTCGCCGCCCTCGAGCAGGCCGTGGCCGACGGGCGGATCGGCTGCTACGGGACCGCGACGTGGAACGGGTGCCGGCAGCCGCCGGGGGCCCGCGACTACCTGTCGCTGGCCGAGATGGTGGAGGCGGCCCGGGCCGTGGCGGGGCCCGACCACCACTTCAGGGTGATCCAGCTCCCGTACAACCTGGCCATGCCCGAGGCCTTCACCCGCGGCAACCAGGTAGTGGGCGGCGAGACGGTGTCGGCACTGACCGCCGCCCAGCGCCTGGGCCTCTACGTCATGACCTCGGCGTCGGTCTACCAGGGACAGCTCGCCCGGAACCTGCCGGCGGTCGTCACCGAGTACCTCCCGGGACTCGCCAGCGACGCCCAGCGCGCCCTCCAGTTCGTGCGCTCGACCCCGGGCGTGGGCACGGCCCTGGTGGGCATGAAGTCGCTGAGCCACGTGGAGGAGAACCTCGGGGTGGCCGCCACCGCGCCCATGCCCTGGTCCCGGTTCCAGCGCCTCTTCAGCCCCTCCCCCTGACCCCCGGCCTTGCGCGCCCCGTCCGGCTCGGGTACGGTGACCGGCGTGATCACCCTGGAGCGCGACGCCTCGCAGGCGCTCGGGGTGCGGACGAGCGTCTCGGCGGTCATCTTCGACCGCCGCGGACGCCTGCTCCTCCAGCAGCGGTCGGACGGCGGCCAGTGGGGACTGCCTGGCGGCTCGGTGGAGGTGGGCGAGTCCGTGATCGACGCGGTTCGCCGCGAGGTGCGTGAGGAGACCGGGCTGCTGGTGAGCGTCCGGCGCCTGGTCGGCATCTACTCCGACCCCGGGTTCCAGATCGTCCGCTACCCGGACGGCCGCGTGTGGCACTATGTGAACGTGTGCTTCGAGTGCGCGCCGCGCGGGGGGCGGCTGACCACCTGCGCCGAGACGCTGGACCTCCGCTACTTCCCGCTGCGGGCCCTGCCCCCGGCGCTCCTGCCCAACCACCGCATCCGCATCCGCGACGCCCGGCTCCGCCGCGCCGCGGCCGTCGTCCGCTGATGCGGCCGGCAGGTCGGGGGACGGCCCCGCGCCGGGCGGCCGCGTGACCGGAGAGGGGGAGGACTGCCGTGGTTCGCCGGATCCATCACGTCGGCGTCGTCGTCCAGCGGCTCGCCGACGCCTACGGGTTCTACCGTGACACGCTGGGACTGCCGCTGCTGGCCGAGGCGGAGATCCCCGACCAGGGCGTGCGGGCCGCGCTCCTCGGGGCCGGGGAGAGCGAGATCGAGCTGCTCGAGCCGCTCGACGCTGCGGGCGGCGTGGGCCGCTTCCTGGCCCGGCGGGGCGAGGGCCTCCACCACTTCTGCTTCGACACGCCGGACGTCGACGCCGAGCTGAGCGGCCTCGAGCGCCGCGGGGTCGAGCTGATCGACCGGGCGCCCCGGCCGGGGCTCGCCGGGCGCATCGCCTTCCTGCACCCGCGCGCCTGCGGAGGGGTCCTGGTGGAGCTGGCCACGCCCCCGCAGCCGGCCCCGCACGCGCCGTCCCCCCTCGACCTCAAGCGCCTGGTGATCGGCGCCCGCGAGCCGCGGTGGACGGCCGACCTCTACCGGGCGCTCTTCGGCCTGGCCGAGGTGCCCATCAACGGCGGCGCCAGGACGATGCTGGGGGTGGGGCAGGGGGCCCTGCTGGTGGTGCCGGCCGACGAGGTGGGCGGCATCGAGGGGATGGTGGCGCTGTCCCTGGTGGCCGAGAACTTCGACGCGCTCACCGCCGCCTGCGACCGGGCCCGCGTCAAGTTCCTCCGCGGCACCGGCGAGGTCACCATCGACCCCGCCTCGAGCCACGGGGTGCACCTGCACATCAGCCGCTACCGGTTCCCCTGACGAGCGCGCGAGCGGTCAGAAGGCGTCGGGCGCGGTGGCGATGGCGTCCAGGTCCGGCCGGCTGTACGAGCCCAGGCTCCGGAAGTCCAGGTCGACGTAGTTCCTGATCCACCGCATGGCGATCTTCACGGCCTTGTGGTAGCGCTCGCGCATGGCCGGGTCGGCCGGGCGGCGGGCGAGGATGTCGTCCAGCTCCTCCTGGAGCAGGCGCTTGACCAGCGCGAAGTCGTGCTGGCCGCCCGGCCCCTGGGTGGGTCGGGCGCGGTGGCGGATGCGCTGCGCGATCTGGGCCACCGACATGCGGCCCGTGGCCAGGTCCTCCATGAGCGCGGGGTGGAGCCCCGGCTTGCCCTCGAGGCTGTCGATGCCCTTGGCCCCGCGGCCGTTGAGCCAGCCCTCCACGTACTCGATCAGCATCCGGCAGTTGCGCCGGGTGCCCTCCAGCGTGATCGGACCCTCCGGGACCTCGATGCGCACCGGGTAGTTCCCGGGGTCGGCCATGGCGGCCGTGGGCTTCCAGCCCGTGGCGCGGAGCTTCTTGAAGGGGTCGGCGGCCGTCTTCATGTGGAAGATGTGCGCGACCCAGCCGCGGATGAACCCCTGGCGCGCCTCCCACTCCTTGTCGGCCCGGATGGCCTCCGCGGCCACGCGGTTCACCTCGGGATCCGGGTTGGGCAGCGCCGTCGCCATGCCGCCGATGGGCACGGCGCCGCGCTTGAGGCAGATGGCGACCAGGCGGCGAAAGATGTTGGCCAGGAAGGGCGTGGTCTTGATGTCCACCCCGAAGCGGTCGGGCCACACCGACTTGGGGTCGGTCATGACGTACTCGAAGATGCTGGCCTTGAGGTCCCACCGGGCGGCGTTGAGGCCCGCCGCGTAGGGGCCCAGCTCGTACAGCATCTCCTCCATCTCGTACACGCAGGGCAGCGACTCCACCAGCACCACGGCCCGGATGGTGGCCTGGCGCAGCCACGGCAGGCGCTCCTGGGACAGCGCAAAGAGGTCGCGGTAGAGGCGCGCCTCCGGTGAGAACTCGAGCTTGGGCAGGTAGAAGTAGATGCCCTGGCCCCGCTCGGCCTGGGCGCGGCCGGCGTGGAAGAGCGTGAGCGCGGTGCCCAGGATGGCGGCGTTCACGGGCCGGCCGTCCACGGTCACGTCGGGCTCGTAGAGGTGGATGCCCCGCTCGCGGTGCATGAAGAACGGCAGCTCGCCCTCGGCGATCCGGTACTCCTTGTTGCGCTCCCGGTCGAAGAAGTAGAGCTCGCGATGGATGGCGGCCACCCGGTTGTGGGCGGCCCGCACGGTGTCGATGAGCCGGTGCCCGCCCGAGTCCTCGTCGTCGTCCAGGTCGCCCTCGGCGCGCTCCCCCTCGGGGCCCGGATTGAGGGCGTTGATGAACATGGACGTGATGGAGCAGGGCCCGGAGATCTCGATGCCCGGCTTGAGCAGGTCGGCCGGCACGGGCGGGACCTTCCAGTCGCCGGTGTTGGCCGCGCTGGTCGGCGGGTGGCCGGGCAGCACGCCCTGGTGCGCGCGGGCCAGGGCCTCGGCGCGGCGGGCCAGCAGGTCGCGGATGCGGGCGTCGAAGGCGTCGTGCAGGGCCACCAGGTAGTCGAGGAAGGCCGGCGTGAACAGCTCGGCCGCGCCCTCAACGGGCGCGAACCGCACGCGGCCCTGGGCCGAAGCGGGGGTCGCTGCCATGCAGTCGCTCCTTGCTCTCGCGGGATCGGCGAGGCGCCGGTCGCCAGGCGGCTACTTTTCGCATGGCGCCGGAACGGGTGTCAATGGGAGAATGTCGGGCGTTTCCGGAGGGTTCCGTGGCCACCGTCCCGTTCGTCGTCGAGGCGACCGTCGCGCCGGACCGCGGCGAGCGGGGCCGTCTCGCCCGCGTGGAGATCGGGCCGTG
>JBBIOF010000227.1:0-4947 GCA_037443505.1 Candidatus Rokuibacteriota bacterium | reverse complement strand
GCCCACCGCCCCCGGGCGAGCGCGAGCCAGCCTCCGAATCCGGCCACCGCCAGGGCCGCGTCCTCGCGGCAGGCCAGCGTCAGCACGAGGGCCAGCAGCCAGCCGAGGCGCCAGCCCCGGTCGAAGGCCAGCGCGGCCGCGACGAGGAGGGGCACCGCGAACACCGCGGGGTGGATGTCCCGCACGTTCATGCCGTGGAGCGAGGGGTTGAGGACGTAGAGGGCCGCCAGCGCCGCGGCGGGCGCCCGCGCGCCGAGGCGGTGCGTCGCGAACGCGTAGAGAGCCGGCGCCCCGGCGGCCAGGATCACGGTCTGGGCCACCAGCAGCGCCGGCGCTCCCGGGAGCAGCCAGGCCAGCGGCGCGAGCAGGTACAGCACGGGCGAGAAGTGGTCGCCCCAGGCGTGCATCGGAGGCAGCGTGACCCGGGCCCCGCGCCCCTCCGCGATGCTCCACACGACCTGGACGTAGTACCCGAGGTCCAGGGCATGCGTCCGGAAGGTGAGGTGGCGGGTCACCGCGATGAACGACATGCCGAGGACGTAGCCCAGCGTCGCCGCCGCCACCAGCCTGCCCGGGTCGGGCGCGGGTGGCTCCTCCGGCCGCAGGAGCAGCCGGATACCGACCACCAGGGCCGCCGCCACCACGAAGTCCTCGGGCCGGGTGAGCGTGAGCGGGCCCAGCCGGCCGCCTCCGCTGGCCGCCACGGTCACCGCGCCCAGACCCAGGGCTGCGGCCAGCCCGTCGAGGGCCCGGACGACGGCGCTCACGCCAGGCGGGTGTAACGCGCCCGGAGGCTGTCGAAGCGGCGGGACCGGCGGATGCCGCGCCGGTGGAGGGTGAACCAGAACAGCATGGAGAGGATCCGCAGGCCGTAGACCGAGGACGCGATGAACCCCGCGGTGGACGCCTCCGGGAAGTAGCGCGTGGGCACCGCGATCTCGGCGATGCGGAACCCGGCCGCCACCACCTGGGCGATGATCTCCTGGTCGAAGACGAACCCGTCCGAGTTGAGCGGGTAGTTCACGGTCTCCAGCACCTCGCGCCGGAACGCGCGGTAGCCGGTGTGGTACTCGGAGAGACGGAGCCCGAACACCCGGTTCTCGAGCGCGGTGAGCACGCGGTTCGCCAGGTACTTCCACCACGGCATCCCCTGCGCCAGGGCCGCCCCGCTCTTGATCCGGGAGCCCAGGACCACGTCGGCCCGGCCCTGGACGATGGGGGCGATCAGGTCGGGCAGCAGCGTGGGGTCGTACTGGTAGTCGGGGTGCACCATCACCACGATGTCCGCGCCCGCCCGGAGCGCCTCGGCGTAGCAGGTCTTCTGGTTGGCGCCGTACCCGTAGTTGCGGTTGTGGACGAAGATCTCGAGCCCGAGGTCGCGGGCCACCTCCAGGGTGCTGTCCGTGGAGGCGTCGTCCACCAGGATGACCAGGCTCACCGTGTCCTTGGGGAGCTCCTCGTAGGTGAGCCTGAGCGTCCGGCCCGCGTTGTACGCGGGCATCACCACCACGACCTTGGGAGTGGAGGCCGGCTCCCGGGCCACCGCCATGGCGCTATCTTCCGGCCGCGGGGGCGGGATCGGCAAGGTTGGCGTAGAGGCGGCGGCCGCCCGCCTCGGCGATCAGGTGCACCGTGTCCGGCGGCAGCTGCCGCACCACGCTGGCCTCCGGCCGGGCCACCGAGATGAGGAACGTCCGGCCCGGCCCGGCCCAGGCGGCGGCCACGCGGTCCGGCGGCCAGAAGGTGTCGCGCGCCTCCGGGAACGTGGCGCCGAACGCCAGGTTGGAGACGAGCCCGTTCACGACGTGGACGGGCCGGCGCAGGCGCAGGAGGACCGAGGCGCTGTTCTCCAGCGCCCCCTCGTGGATGATGGTGTCCCCCGCCCCGGCGCGCCGGACCAGGGCCTCGGCGATGGGCTCCGCGGAGCGCATGCGGGCGAACTGCGCCATGCCCTTGCCCGCCACCGGCAGGAAGGCCAGCACGGCGCCGAGGGCCACCGTCACCCCGAGCTCGGCCGCGCGGCGCCAGGCCGCCACGGCCACCACCACGGTCCCCACGGCGAAGATCAGCGCCGAGACGGCGAGGATCGAGCCGAAGAGGTCCACCGAAGCGCCCGCCGCCGCCTGGCCCCGGGCCGCCAGGTTCCGCGTGGTGACGTCCACCGCGCGCATCGCCTCTCCCGGGATGGGGACCAGGCCGGTCCACGCGCCGCCCAGGGCCACCGCGGCCAGGAGGAACACCACGGCCACCGGACCGAGGAGGGTCCTGGCACCCACCCGTCCCACCACCCCCGCGATGGCCTCGTCCCACACCCGGGCCGCCAGCAGCGCCATGGCCGGGAAGGCCGGCAGGCCGTAGTGGGGCAGCTTGAAGGGAGAGGCCGTGAAGAAGCCGACGACCAGCAGCGCCCAGAGGCCCATCAGCAGCCAGAGGCGGTCCTCGGCCTTGCGCCACGGGGGCCGGAGGGCGCGCGCCAGCCCCCACGGCACGGCCAGCGACCATGGCAGGAACGCCGCGGCCGTCACGGCCAGGAACTCGAGGGCGCTGAGCGGCACGTCCTCGTCCGGGAAGACCCGCTGCTGGGCGAAGCTGAGCACGTGCTGGTCGACGATGGTGTACCAGAGGAAGCCGTGGTTCCGCGCCTCCACCGCCAGGTACCACGGCAGCGCGATGGCGGCGAAGAGGAGGACGCCCCAGGCCGGCCACCAGGGGGCCAGCGGGCGCTCACGGGTGATCCAGAGGAAGACGGCCACGGCCAGCAGCGGCCCCACCGCGCCCAGCATGTCCTTGGCCAGCGTGGCCGCGGCCAGCGCGCCGTAGAAGAGCGCGAGCCCCCACCGCCCGCCGCGGCCCAGGTACGCGGCGGCGAACCCGGCCCAGGCCAGCGTGATGAGCAGGATGAACAGCACGTCCTGCTTCACCAGGCGCCCGAAGAGGAACATGCCGAGGTTGGCGACCACCATCAGGCCGCCCAGGAGAGCCACCCGCGGCCCGCCCATGAGGAGCCCCAGGAGGGCCGTGACCGCCGCGCACCCGACGGCGGCCAGCGCCGACCAGATGCGCGCCGCGAAGGGCGTCGGCCCGTCCACGGCGAACGAGGCCGAGAGGAGCCAGTAGAGCAGCGGGGGCTTGTCGAAGTACCGGACGCCGTTCAGGCGCGGGGTGACCCAGTCGCCGGCCGCGGCCATCGACCGGGCGATCTCCGCGTGGAAACCCTCGGGCGGATCGACGAGGGGCGCGGCACCGAGACCACCCAGGTAGAGAGCCGCCGCGATCGCGGCGACCCCGAGGGGAATCAGGCGCACCGGGAGCCGCTACCCGAAGGCCCTGTCCATGCCGTCGAAGAACTGCCACCACAGGTCCAGCGAGGTGTGCACGGCACGGCGGATGGCCACCCGCCGCTCCTCGGTGGTGGCGTAGCGCACCACGATGTGGTCGCCGACGTCCGAGTGCTCGGCGTCGGCCAGCTCGTGGACGTCCCAGAACGCCACCGCGGCGTCGCTCAGGCCGTAGTGCTTCTGGAGCGCGCGCGCGAAGGACCCGAAGGCCCCCACCACCTGGCCCTCGGCGGCCAGGTTGATGGCGGCGACGCCCTCGTGAAACGGCAGGATCTTGGTGGAGTACTCGAACCAGTGGACGAGCGCCGCGGTGGACGGCAGCGGCCGGGCGGAGAGCATCTCGGCCCGCGGGACGCCCACGCCGGCGGCGAAGTCGAGGAACAGCTCCGGGTGCGCCTTGGAGCCCGACAGCCGGCCCGTCTCCTCCTCGTAGATGGACTCGGCCAGCTTGACCCGCTCGGCCAGGTCCGTGCAGCGCGAGTGGAGCGCGGACACGGCCCGCGGGAACTCCACCACCTGGAGGAAGAACTGCCGGGCGAAGTCGCCCAGCGCTGCGCGCCCCAGCCGGCCCTCGGCGATCTTGAGCCAGAGGGGATGGCGGCCGAAGGTGCGCCGCTCTCGAACCTCGCGCATCAGCGCCCGTCCGAACGCCTCGCCGTCGGTCGTCATCGCCCGCTCCCCGTCAGGTGACCTTGACCACCGCGCCGGCCGGCAGCCGGGCCAGCAGCGCCTCGAGCGCCCCCTCCACGCAGGCCGCGTCCCGCGACTCCAGGGTGACCTTGACCCGGTAGTCCGGGCGGCCCAGCTCGGGATAGGAGCCCACCAGCAGCCCGGGGAAGTCCCGGAGCAGCCCGGTGAGGTGGTCGGCCAGCGTCCCCTCCCCGATCCCAACGTAGACGCATCGCAGGTGGAACGGCTCGTCACGGAACCGCTCGCGCAGGGCCTCGAACTTCTGGCGGAAGATCTCCGGCACGCCGGGCAGGATGTAGACGTTCCGGGCGAGGATGGCGGGAAAGCGCAGTGACTCGCCCACCAGCTCCGCGCCCTCCGGCACCTCGACCATCTTGAGCCGCGCGTCGTTCAGGTCGTCGCCGTAGTACTCGCGCAGGAGCGCCACCAGCGCGGGGTGGCGCACCACCGCGACGTCCAGGGCGCGGGCCGCGGCCGCGATGGTGACGTCGTCGTGGGTGGGGCCCACGCCGCCCGACGTGAAGACCACGTCGTGGGCCCGGCTCTGCGCGGCGATCTCCGCGGCGATGGCATCCACCTCGTCGGGGACGACCGCGATGCGGCGCACGTCCACCCCCAGGGCGCGGAGCTCGCGGCAGAGGTAGGCGGCGTTGGCGTCCACGATCTTTCCCGAGAGGATCTCGTTGCCGATCAGCACGATCGCCGCGGTCTTCGGCATGCCTCCCGGATTCTACGATGCTAGAATGCCCCCGTCCATCACGTTCACCCCGGGGGCGGCCACGATGACGGCGCAGGAAGCGGCGGTTCGGCTCGGCGGCTGCGCCCTGGTCCTCGGCGCCTCCTCGGGCTTCGGCGCGGCCGCGGCGGTGGCGCTGGCCCGCGCCGGGTGCGACGTCTTCGGCGTCCACCTCGACCGCAA
>JBBIOF010000226.1:0-4953 GCA_037443505.1 Candidatus Rokuibacteriota bacterium | reverse complement strand
GCGCAGGCGAGCAGGCCGGCCGCGTGGTCGCGGTTGGCGTCCTCCACCAGCGCGGCGGCCGCGTCGGCCAGCGGGTCCGGGCTCGCCGCGGCGTACTCCGCCGCGTCCACCCAGCCCATGACGCCGAACCCGCCCACGAAGTACACGTCGGTCACCTCGAGCCGCCGGAACGCGAAGTCGCCGAGGTCGACCCAGGAGCCGGCGCTCGCGTGGCGGGCCAGGTAGGCGGCGCGCACCTCGGCCGCCTCGTCCTGCGGCACCTGCCGGACCTCGCCCATCAGCGTCACCCGCCCGGCGGCCAGCGGCTCGTCCGTGGCGTCCTGCCGGGTCACCAGCAGGCTCGCCCGCGGGTCGACCAGCAGGTTCTGGGTGTGCACCGCCATCGCGCTCACGAGGAGCAGCGGCCGGCCCCGGGCGTCGTCGGCATAGGGCATCAGCGACGCGAAGGGGTGCCCGGGATGCCGCCGCGAGACGGTGGCGAGCGTCCCCGTCCGGGCCTGGTGCACCAGCGTGCGCGCCCGCTCGGCGAACGTCGGCTCGGGAGCGGGCGGCGCCTCCGCGGCCGCCGGCGACCCGGCGTGGCGGCTCATGCGACGGCGATCCTCACCGGTGAATCCTCCCTGTCCCCACCTCGAAGGTTGGATGGTACCAGACGCGCCCGGGGCCCGCCTCCGGGCGCGCGCCCGGGCCTCACTCGCTGGTGGCGGTGTGCGGGCAGATCTGGCTGTAGGCGCAGTAGCGGCAGGCGCTGTAGGACGGGGTGGCCTCGAAGCGCCGGGCCCGGATGCCGGCGGCGGCCGCGCGGACCGCCTCGACGGCCTCCTCCGCGTCGTCGGGCTCCGGCTGGTGGCGCCCCACCAGCTGCGACTCCAGGAAGCGCAGCTCCACCCGCTGGGGCAGGGCGCCGGTCATCTCCCGCCAGGCCAGCGCGTACATCTTGAGCTGCAGGCTGTCCGCCGCCCGGCGGTCGGCGTCCTTCTGCCGCGCGACGTCGCCCGTCTTGTAGTCGATGATGACGGCACCCAGCAGGTCCTCGTCCACGCGGTCGAAGCGGCCCCGGACGCGGTCCCGGCCGAGGGTGAAGGCGAACTCCTTCTCCACGAAGGTGGGCTTGGCCCCGGCCGACTCCTCGTCGTGCCAGAACCGGGTGAGGGCCTTGCGGCCGGCCGCCCGCCGGGCCTCCTCGTGCTCCCGCGTGAGGAACCCCTCGTTGCGCTGGCCCTCCCACTCGCGCTCGTACGCGGCCAGCAGGTCCTCCAGGGGCGTGTAGTTCCCCACCGCCCGGCGCTTCAGGTAGTACTCCACCACCCGGTGCACCGTCTCGCCGTAGACCACCGTGTGGTGGCGGCGGATGGGGACGCGCAGCACGTGGATGAAGCGGTACTTGAGCGGACAGGTCTGGTAGTCGTCCACCTGGCGGTGGCTGAGGACCAGCTCGTCGTCCGGCCCGAGGGGCGCCAGCGCGTCGTCGGGCGCCTCCGCGGGCGGCGCGTGGCGCTGCACCTCCTCGATGGCGCGCGCCCGGAAGGGGCGGCTCGCGTCCTTGGGCAGGTCGAGCGCCTCCAGCACGAACTGGCTCACCTTCCGCTCGCGCGCGCCGCCGTAGTCCCGGGCGCTGGTGAGGAACAGCTCGCGGCGGGCCCGCGTCATGCCCACGTAGAAGAGCCGCCGCTCCTCCTGGAGGTGGTAGTCCCCGGACGGCAGCGGGTCCCGGGCCAGCTCCACCGGCAGCTCCAGGGCCTCCCGCCGGCTCCGGGACGGGAACTTGCCCTGGACCAGGCTCACCAGGAAGACCACGGGGAACTCCAGTCCCTTGGCCTTGTGCACGGTGAGCACCCGGACCGCGGGCGTCTCCGTGTCCGCCTCCGCCACGGCGGGGTCCTCGCCCGCGTCGATGAGCGCGTCCAGGTGGTTCACGAACTCGCGGACGTTGTCGTAGCGCAGCGCCCGGGAGGCGTCCTGGATGCGGCGGAAGAACCTGGAGATGTTCTGCACCTCGGCCTCGTCCCGGGCCGTGGCGGCTCGCGACATGCGCGCGAGCCACCCCGAGTCCGACAGGAACTGGTAGAGCAGCTCGCCCGTGGGCAGCTCGCGCGCCAGCTCCATGTACCGCGTGAGGTCCGCCACCAGGTGGCCGATGGCCGCCCGGCCCTCCTCGCCGAGCTCGTCGCGCAGCTCGGGGATCTCCCCCGCCCGCCGGAAGACGTCGAAGAGCCACCGGTGCCGGCGGTCGGCGTACGTGGAGCACCGGGTGAGGTCCACGATGGGCACCTGGTAGAGGTCGGACGACGCCAGGTAGTGGACGCTCACCGAGTCGTCCGGGTGGGCCACCGAGCGGAGGAAGGCGATGAGCAGCCGGACCTCCGGCCGGCCGTAGAGGCCGGCGTTGCCCGAGAAGGTCCAGGGGATGCCCCGCATGTTCAGCGAGCGCAGGAACTGGTCGGCGTCGTCGTTGGACCGCACCAGGATGGCCACGTCGTCGTAGCGCCACCGGCCCTCCTGCACGCGCTCGGCGATCATGGCGGCCACGGCGTCCGCCTCCTGGCTGGCCGTCTCGAAGTGCAGGTGGCGGGGCGCCAGGCCGGCGCCGCCCACCGCCACCAGCCGCTTGCTGATCCCGCTCCGGACCTCCAGGCGGTCGGGGTTGTTGTGGACGATGAGCCGGTAGGCGGCGTCGAGGATCTCCTGCCCCGAGCGGTAGTTCTCGCTGAGGACCACCTGCCGTGCGTCGGGATAGGTCTCGAGGAAGCCCAGCACGTTGGAGATGGCCGCGCCGCGCCACCGGTAGATGGCCTGGTCGTCGTCGGCCACCACCACCACGTTGCCGTGCCGCGCGGCCAGGAGCTTCACCAGCTCGAACTGCGCGTGGTTGGTGTCCTGGAACTCGTCCACCAGGATGTAGCGGAACCGCCGCTGGTAGGCGCCCAGCACGTAGGGGCGCGCGCGGAGGAGCCGCAGGGCCAGCACGATCTGGTCGCCGAAGTCGATGACCCCCTCGCGCGCGGCCAGCTCCCGGTACCTGGCGTACGTCGCCGCCAGCTCCGCCTGCTGCGCCGCCCGCTCCCGCGCCTCCTCGTAGTCGGGCGCGGCCGCCGCCTCCCGGGCCAGGCGCTCGGCGTAGGCCTGGTACTCCTCGGGGGAGATGTCCTCGTCCTTGCAGCGGCTCACCAGGGTGATCAGGGCCTGGAGGTGCCGCGTGGGGTCGCCCAGCGGGCGGTAGTGCTGGAGCGGCAGCTCGAAGAGCCGGTCGCGGAAGAAGATCACCTGCTCGGCCCGGGACAGCACCCGGAAGTCCGGCGTGAGCCCGATCTCCAGGGCGTGCTCGCGCAGGATGCGGTCGCCGAAGGCGTGGAAGGTGGCGATCTCCACGTCGGCGTAGCCGTACGGCACGAGCGTGTCCACCCGCTCCTCCATCTCGGCCGCCGCCTTGTCGGTGAAGGTGAGCGCCAGGATCTCCTCGGGGCGGGCGCGGCGCTGGACGATCAGGTGGGCGATGCGCCGGGTGATGACGGTGGTCTTGCCGGTGCCCGCGCCGGCCACGATGAGCAGCGGCCCCGTGTCGTGGGTGACGGCCTCGCGCTGCGCCTCGTTGAGCCCCTCCAGGATGCGGTCGGCCGTCATGCCGGCTCGACTATACTACGGAGCCGTGCCCGACGACCCCCTGGCCGCGGCCCGCGAGCGGGCCCGCACCAACCTGTTCTGGCGGCACCTCGGCGTCGAGGTGGAGGACGCGCGGGAGGGATGGGTGCGCCTGCGCGTGCCGGTCCGGGACCACCTGTGCAACGCGGCGGGCGCCCCGGTCCACGGCGGCGTCTACGCGTCCCTGATCGACATGGCCATCGGCGGCGCGCTGGGCACGGTGCGCGACGCCTCCGAGGGGGGCGTGGGCCAGACGACGCTGGACCTCAACGTGAGCTTCCTCGCGGCCGCCCGCGGCGGCGACCTGTTCGCGGAGGGTCGGCTCCTCCGGCAGGGCCGGACCATCGTCTTCGGGGAGGCCTCCGTCACCGACGCCGGGGGGCGCCTCCTGGCCGTGGGGCGCGCCACCTACATGGTCCTGGCCGGCCGCGGGCAGGCAGGCTGACGGGAGCGGACCGGCTCCGGCGCTCCGGGGCCCGCCGGCCCGCGCAATCCCCGACCTGCACGGCGGTGCCCGAACACGTGCAGGCCCCTGCACACGGGCCGCAGCCGGGGGCGGGGCGGCGCGCCGCGCCACGCCGTTCCGCCCCCGGTGCGATCCTTGCAGGTCTGCCGGGCGATGCCGCACGCCTTCCCGCACGACGCTCCCGCGCCGGGTGCGGACACGGGCAACCCGCCGCCCCTCACGAGGGAGCAGGTCGAGGAGTTCCACCGCCAGGGCTTCCTCGCCATCCCCCGGTTCACCACGCTCGACGACCTCGAGCGTATCCGGCGCGTCGTCGCCGGCCTCTACGCGCGCTTCCACCGCCTGCCGCGCGCCCACACCGTGGACCTCGGCGACGAGGCGCGCCCGCCTGGCGGGCCGCAGATCCCCGAGATCAACTGGACGCTCCGCCTGGCGCCCGAGCTCCGCTCGAGCCTCGCGTTCGCCCGGTGCCGGGAGATCACCGGGCAGCTCCTCGGCACCCCGGCCGCGCACACGGGGTACGACCACGCCATCCTCAAGCCGCCGCGCAACGGCCACTCCACGCCCTGGCACCAGGACCAGGCCTACACCGACGACCGCGACCCCCTGAGCAGCGTGCACTTCTGGGTCCCGCTTCAGGCGGTGACGCTGGAGATGGGGTGCATGCGCTTCCTGCCGGGCAGCCACCTGGGCCCGCTGGTGCCCCACCGCCGCCGCGGGCGCCTCGCCCACGCCATGGAGGCGGACGTCCCCGACGACGCCGCGGTGGTGGCCTGCCCGCTGCCCGCGGGCGGCGCCACCGTGCACCTGCCGCGGACGCTCCATCACACGGGACCCAACCTCACCGA
>JBBIOF010000225.1:0-4965 GCA_037443505.1 Candidatus Rokuibacteriota bacterium | reverse complement strand
CGGCTCCGGCCCGAGCGGAACCTGGCGCACGCCGGGCTCGCGCTGCTGCTCGCACGCACGGGCCGGACGGGCGAGGCCGCGCGCGAGGCGCGCCTCGCCCTGGACGTGCTCGACGACTACGCGCGCCGGCCGCCCGACGAGGCGCCCGTCCACGAGGACATCTTTCCGCACCGCTCGCCGGACGACCTGCGCCGGGCACTGGAGACCCTGGCGGGCGGAGGCTGAGCGCGGCCATGGACCGGGAGCGGCTCCGGCGCGTGCTCTGGGTGGCGTCGCTGCTCGCGGCGCTGGCCGCGAGCACGGCGGTGCTGGTGCGCCTCGGGGTGGAGTGGGGCCTGGGGGCCGCGCCCTGATCCGGCTCAGCCCGCCGCCGGCTCCCCCGGCCCCTCCTCGGCGTGGCTCGGGCGGCGCAGCCCGTACTTGACCAGCTTCTCCCAGAAGTTCTTCGGGTCCATGTCGGCGTGGCGCGCGGCCGCCGTCAGCTTGCCGCCGTGGGCCTCGAGCACGCCGCCCACGTAGGCCCGCTCGAACTCCTCCACCACCCGCGCCTTGGCCTCGCGGAAGGGCAGCGACAGGTCCACGCGCGGCCGGCCGCCCTCGCCGGCGAGGAAGCGCTCCACGTCGGTGATGGTGTCGCCCCGCGCCACGATCACCGCGCGCTCGATGACGTTCTCCAGCTCGCGCACGTTGCCGGGCCAGGCGTAGCGGCAGAGGGCCTGCATGGCCTCGGGCGCGATGGCCCGCACGGCCTTCTTCGTCCGCCGGGCGGCGGCGGCCAGGAAGTGCTGGGCCAGCAGCGGGATGTCGCCCACGCGCTCGCGCAGGGGCGGCACGCGGATGGGCATGACCGACAGGCGGTAGAAGAGGTCGCGGCGGAAGGCGCCGCGCTCCACCTCCTCCTTCAGGTCCTTGTTGGTGGTGGCGATGAACCTGACGTCCACCTCCACCCCGCGGTCGGCGCCGATGGGCGTCACCCGCTTCTCCTCGATGACCCGCAGCAGCTTGGACTGGAGCGCGAGCGGCATCTCGCCGATCTCGTCGAGGAGCAGGGTGCCGCCGTTGGCCATGAGGAAGTAGCCGCGGCGCGTCTCGGACGCGCCGGTGAAGGCGCCCTTCCGGAAGCCGAACAGCTCCGACTCGAACAGCTCCGCCGGGATGGCCGCGCAGTTCACGGCCACGAACGGCTTGTCCCGCCGGGGACCGGTGAAGTGGATGGAGCGCGCCAGGAGCTCCTTGCCGACCCCCGTCTCGCCGTAGATCAGCACGGTGGTGTCCAGCTCGGCCACCGAGGCCAGCAGCTCGAACACCTCCCGCATGGCCTCCGAGCCGGTCACGATGTTCTTGAGGGTGAACCGCTCCTGGTTGTGGCGGAGGGTGGCCCGGCGGGCCGCCCGGAGCTCCTGGAACTCGATGGCGTGCCGGACGACGATGAGCACCTCGGCGGCCTCGAAGGGCTTCACCAGGTAGTCGGCGGCTCCCAGGCGCATGGCCTCCACGGCCGACTCGATGGTCCCGTACGCGGTCATGACCACCACCGCCAGGTCGGGATGGTCCGCCTTGATCCGTCGGACCAGCTCCACCCCGTCCATGCCGGGCAGGCGCTTGTCGGTGAGCACCAGGTCCACGTCGTCGCCCTTGAGCAGGTCGATGGCGTCCTCGCCGCTCGGCACCGTCAGGACCTCGTACCCGGTCACCTCCAGCGTCCGCTGGAGCGGGCGCAGGAAGATCTCGTCGTCCTCGACGACCAGGATCCGGCGCTTCATGTCGCTGCCCCCTGTCCCACCCTGACGGGCGCGGCCACCGTGGCCCGCGGGATGACGAGCCGGATGGTGGTGCCGCAGCCCGGCGCGGTGTCGATCTCGATCTCGCCGCCGTGCAGGTCCATGATCTTCTTGACGATGGCCATCCCGAGCCCGGTGCCCGTCGGCTTGGTGGTGAAGAACGGCAGGAAGATCTTGTCGCGCTGCTCGGGCGTCATGCCCGCGCCGTTGTCGGCCACCTCCACCACGGCGACGGAGTCGCGCACGGAGAGGCGCACGGCCACGCGGGGGTCGGCCTGCCGCTCGGTCGCCTCCAGGGCGTTCTTCACCACGTTGGCGAACACCTGGCGGAGCCGCGGCCCGTCCACCACGGCGGCCACGTCGCCGTCGAGCCCGTCGGCGGTCACGCGCACGCCGCGCTGCTCCGCCTCCGCGGCGCAGGCCGCCACCACGGAGGCCAGCATCCGCCCCAGCGGATACTCGCCGTAGTCGAGCCGGGTGTCGCGCGCGTAGTCCAGCAGGTCGGCGATGATGCCCTCGATCTCGCTGATGCCCTGGAGGATGGAGTGCGCCATCTCCTGCGGGATGCGCCCGCCGGTGGCCAGCCCCGACGACAGCAGCCGGGTGGCCATCTTGATCCCGCCCAGGGGGTTGCGGATCTCGTGGGCGACGCCTGCGGCCATCTCGCCCAGCGAGGCGAGCTTCTCGCGCTGGATCAGCCGCTGCTGGGTGGCCACCTGCTCGGTCAGGTCGCGCAGCACCCCCACCGTGCCCAGGAGGCGCCCCTGGCCGTCGAACACGCACGAGACCGCCAGGTGGGCGGGGAACCCCTGCCGCCCGCGGGTCAGGCAGGTCACCGTGCCGCGCCAGGCCCGGCCCTCGGCGACGGCCTGCTGGATGGCCGGCCCCGCCCGGCGCCGGTCCGCCTCGTCCAGCACGTCCAGGTAGGTGAGCCCGGCCCGCTCCGCCGCGCCCACGCCCAGCAGGCGCTGGCCGGCCGGGTTCAGGGTGATCAGGCGGCCCTCGGGGTCGGTGGTGAAGATGCAGTCCTCCACGGACTCCACCACGGAGGCCAGCAGCCGCTCGCTGGTGCGCAGCGACCGCTGCATGGCGTGGAACGAGTCGACCAGCTGGCCCGCCTCCTCCTTGGAGATGGTGAAGCGGTCCTCGATGATGTAGCGGGCGGCGGCGCCGCCCAGGGAGGCGGCCAGCACGCGCTCCAGCCGGATGCGGAGGTCCAGCAGCTCGGGCACCGACAGCTCCCCGGCCGCCTTGCCGCCCAGCAGGTCCCGGAGGATGGCGTCGGCCTCCTCCTCCGGCACGTAGAGGTGGATGAGGCGCTCGATCTCGGACACCGACAGGAGCGGCGGCACCGGGGGCGGCGCCGCGTCCGGGACGCCCACGAAGGCCGCGGCCTGGCGCCGCTCCTCGGCGTCCTGCGCGGTGACCACCGACACCACCAGGTAGGCGCCCAGGTTGAAGAACAGGGACCAGAACACCCCGTGGCTGATGGTGTCGAGCCCCTCCAGCCCGAGGAACGCGGTGGGCCGGAGCCAGGCCAGGCCGAGCGGCCCCGTCTCCAGCAGCGAGGCGGGGAGCACGCCCTCCTTCACCAGGGCCGGGATGATGAGCGTGTAGAACCACAGCGCGAAGCCGGCCGAGACGCCGGCCAGGGCGCCCCTGCGGTTGCCCCGGCGCCAGTACAGGCCCAAGAACAGGGCCGGCGCGCACTGGGCGACGGCGATGAACGAGAGGAGGCCCATCTCCACCAGCAGGAACTGCCCGGCCTCGATGCGGGCCCACAGGAAGCCCAGGGTGACCACCACCAGGATGCCCAGGCGGGTGGAGGCGAGGCTCGCCCAGTACACCTCCTCGAAGCGGCGGCGCCGGAGGAGGATGGGCAGCACCACGTCGTTGGAGATCATCTTGCTGAGGGCCAGCGAGTCCACCACGATCATGGCGGTGGCCGCCGAGAAGCCGCCCAGGAACACCACCACCGCCACCAGCCGGGCCCCCGCCCCGAGCGGCAGGGCCAGGATGAAGCTGTCCGCGGCCGCGGCGCCCGCCGGGAAGGTGAGGAGCCCGGCTAGCGCCACCGGCACCACGAAGACGTTGATGGCCAGCAGGTAGAGCGGGAAGGCCCAGGCGACGGTGGCCACGTCGCGCTCCCGCGGGTTCTGGACCACCAGCACGTGGAACTGCCGGGGCAGCAGCACCACCGCCGCCATGGAGATCAGCAGCATGGCGGTCCAGCGCGCGTACGAGGCCGCGGGCGGCCGGTCGAGCACCAGCAGCGACGCCCACGGAGGGTGCTCCGCCGCCCGGGCGAAGATCTCGCCGAAGCCGCCGAAGAGCCCCCAGGTGACCCAGGCGCCCACCAGCAGGAAGGCGACCAGCTTCACGATGGACTCCACGGCCACCGCGGTCATGAGGCCCGTCTGCTGGCGGGTGAAGTCCAGGTTGCGCGCACCGAACAGGATGCCGAAGAGCGCCAGGGTGGTGGCCACCAGGAACGCCGGGTCGAAGCCGGACAGGACCGAGGTCTCCTGGATCATCATGCGGAAGGTCACCGACACCGCCTTGAGCTGGAGCGCGATGTAGGGGATCATCCCGCACACCACCAGGACGGCCACCAGCGTGCCCAGGCCCGCCGACTTGCCGTAGCGGCTGGCGATGAAGTCCGAGATGCTGGTGATGCGCTGCTCCTTGGCCACCCGCACCAGCTTGCGGAGGACCGTGGGCCACACGAGGGCCGCCAGGGCCGGCCCCAGGTAGATGGTGAGGAACTCGAGCCCCCGGTTGGCGGCCAGCCCCACGCTGCCGTAGAAGGTCCAGGCGGTGCAGTACACGGAGGCCGCGAGCACGTAGGTCGCCGTGCGCAGCCGGGGCGCGGCCAGGCGCCGCGCGAAGCGCTCGGCGACGGCCGCCACCAGGAAGAGGAAGAGGAGGTAGGCGAGCAGGACGCCGACGAGCGCCGTGGACGTCACGTCCCGTCATCCCCCCGGCCGCGGAGCCCCGCCCACGCCAGCACCGCGATGATGAGGGCCCAGACCGCGAACAGGTAGACCAGCAGCGCGGGGACGCCCCCCACCAGTGCGGGGCGGTTGGGGATGCTGAGGAGCGGCCAGACGAGCAGCGCCGTGAAGAGGACGAAGCAGGCGGTGAGAAGCTCCTTCGCCTTCACGCCGCCGCGTGCCGGCGCCTA
>JBBIOF010000224.1:0-5011 GCA_037443505.1 Candidatus Rokuibacteriota bacterium | reverse complement strand
GTCTGGGCGGCGGCACCGGAGGCCGCGGAGAGCGCGAGCAGGGCGCTCGCGAGCAGGAGCGCGGAAGACTTCATGGAGCACCTCCCCTGGGCCCGGGGAGCAGCAATGACGGTGCCACGAAGAGCCGGGTAACGGTTACAAGGAGCCGTCGATGAATGCCTCGGACATCCTGCCGCCGCAGTTCAACGTTGCCACCTGGTTCGTGGACCGGAACGTCGCGGAGGGGCGCGGCGGGGCGCCGGCCTTTCACTGCGAGGACCGCGTCCTCACCTACGCCGACGTGCTGGACCTGACCAACCGCACGGGCAACGCGCTCCTCGAGCTGGGCGTCCGGATGGAGGACCGCGTGCTCGTGCTGTGTCTCGACAGCCCGGAGTTCGTGGGGACGTTCTGGGGGGCCATCAAGATCGGCGCGGTGCCGATCCCCGTGAACACGCTCATGCGGGCGGCCGACTACCTCTACTTCCTGGACGACAGCCGGGCTCGGGCGGCCGTCGTCTCGGCGCCGCTGCTGGGCGAGGCCGCGCCGGCGCTCGCCCAGGCCCGCCACCTCCGTCACGTCCTGGTGGCCGGCGGGAGCCCGGGGCCCCACCTCTCGTTCGAGGAGCAGGTGGCGAAGGCGTCGCCCCGCCTCGACCCGGCTCCGACCTCGCGGGACGACGCCGCGTTCTGGCTCTACTCGTCGGGCTCGACCGGCTTCCCGAAGGGCGCCGTCCACCTGCACCACGACATGGTGATCTGCGTCGAGACGTACGCCAGGCAGGTGCTCGGCATCCGGCCCACCGACAAGGTCTTCTCCGCCGCCAAGCTCTTCTTCGCCTACGGGCTCGGCAACGCGGGCTACTTCCCCATGGCGGTGGGAGCCCAGAGCGTGCTCTACCCCCACCGGCCCGCCCCGGAGAGCGTCTTCGAGATCCTGACCCGCCACCGCCCCACCATCTTCTTCGGGGTTCCCACGCTGTACGCCGCGATGCTGGCCGTGAAGGACGCCGACCGGCGCTTCGACCTGTCCTCCCTGCGCCTGTGCGTGTCCGCCGGCGAGGCGCTGCCAGAGGAGATCTACCGTCGGTGGCTGGAGCGCTTCGGGGTGGAGATCATCGACGGCATCGGGACCACCGAGATCCTCCACATCTTCCTGTCGAACCTCCCGGGGGCGGTGCGGCCCGGCTCCTCGGGGCTGCCAGTCCCGGGCTACGAGGCGGCCATCGTGGACGACGAGGGCCGCCCGGTGCCGCGGGGGGAGATCGGCAACCTGCGGGTCAAGGGCGACTCCATCATGGCCTGCTACTGGAACAAGCACGACAAGACGCGCGAGACGCTCTTCGGCCCCTGGATCCAGACCGGGGACAAGTACTGGCAGGACGAGGACGGCTACTTCTGGTACGCGGGGCGGGCCGACGACATGCTCAAGGTGGGCGGCATCTGGGTGTCGCCCGTGGAGGTGGAGGCGACGCTGATCAAGCACCCCGCCGTGCTGGAGGCCGCCGTGGTGGGCAAGGAGGACGAGGAGCGGCTGGTGAAGCCCAAGGCCTTCGTGGTGCTCAAGGACCCGGCTGCGGCGTCGCCGGGGCTCGTCGACGAGCTGAGGGCCTTCGTCAAGGACCGCATCGCACCCTACAAGTACCCCCGGTGGATCGAGTTCGTGCCCGAGCTGCCAAAGACGGCCACCGGCAAGATCCAGCGCTTCAAGCTGCGGGGCTGACCGTGCACGACCCCGCGTCCGAGGCCATGCCACGCGAGCGGCTCAGGGAGCTGCAGTGGCGCCGGTTCCGTGCCATGGCCGCCGAGCTGCTGCAGCCCGCCGGGGGCGGGCCCGGCAACCCCTTCGTGCGCCGCAAGTGGGCGGCGTCCGGCCTCCGGTCGGCCGAGGACCTGGCCGGCTGGGACGACTTCGCGCGGCTGCCGTTCACCGTCAAGCGCGAGCTGGCGGAGGACCAGGCCGGGCACCCGCCCTTCGGCACCAACCTGACCTACCCGCTCGAGCGCTACGTGCGCGTGCACCAGACGTCGGGCACCAGCGGGCAGCCCCTCCGCTGGCTCGACACCCAGGACTCGTGGGACTGGTGGGCCCGGTGCTGGGTCGCGGTGCTCCGCGGCGCGGGCCTCACGCCGGCCGACCGCGTCTTCTTCCCCTTCTCGTTCGGCCTCTTCATCGGCTTCTGGGGCGGCTTCGAGGGGGCGCGGGCCCTGGGCGCGCTCGCCATCTCCGGCGGCGGCCAGGACTCGCCCACGCGGCTGGCCTCCATCGAGCGGCTGGGTGCCACCGCGCTCGTCTGCACGCCCTCCTACGCCCTGCATTTGGCCGAGGTGGCGCGCGAGCGGGGGATCGAGCTGCCCAAGCTGCCGGTGCGCGTCACCGTCCACGCCGGCGAGCCCGGCGCCAACATCCCGGCGGTGCGGGCGCGCATCGAGGAGGCATGGGGGGCCCGGGCCTACGACCACGCCGGCATGACGGAGGTGGGCGCCTGGGGCTACGAGTGCGCGGAGCAGGCGGGCCTGCACGTCAACGAGGCGGAGTTCATCGCCGAGGTGGTCGATCCCGCCACCGGCCGGCCGGCGCGGGAGGGGGAGCTGGTGCTGACGAACCTGGGCCGCGTGGGCTCGCCCGTCATCCGCTACCGCAGCGGCGACCGGGTGCGGGTGGCGACGGAGCCCTGTCCGTGCGGCCGGAGCTTCCTGCGGCTGGAGGGCGGCATCCTGGGCCGCCTGGACGACATGCTCATCGTGCGCGGCGTGAACGTCTTCCCCTCGGCCATCGAGGGCATCGTGCGCCGCTTCCCCGGCATCGACGAGTTCCAGATCGAGGTCTTCCGGGCGGGGGAGCTTGACGAGGTCCGGGTGCTGGTGGAGGCGACCGACGAGGCCGTGGTGGCCGCCCTGCGCGCGGCCTTCCGCGCCGACCTGGGGATCCGCCTGGAGGTCGCCCCGGTTCCGCCCCGCACGCTGCCGCGCTGGGAGCTCAAGGCCCGCCGCGTGGTCCGCCGGTAGCGCCGGCGGCGCGGCCCCTCAGAACGTCAGCACGCGGTCGGCCGAGGCGACGTCCTCCAGCAGGAAGGCGGTGAGCCCGCGGACGGCGTCGATCTCGGGCAGGAGCCCCTCGGGCTCGACGCCGCAGATGGCCAGCGAGGAGCTGCAGGCGTAGAGCCGGGCGTCGCCGAGCTCCTTGACCTGGCGGAGGAGGCCCGGCACGTCCTCGAGCCCCTGGGCGGCGAGGCGCTCCCGCACCTCGGCCTCGCGGCCCCGGTAGCCCTCCCCCAGCCGGAGGGCCCGCGCGCCCTCCCGCGTGAGCGCCAGGACGGCCTCGTCGCGGAAGAACACCCGGACGGCGAGGCCCGAGCTCACCGCGGCCAGCAGTAGCGTGGCCACCTGCACCAGGCTGTTCAGCTCGCCGCGGGAGACGATCACGGCCAGGCGGGTCACGCCGGCCGCTTCCTCAGGTACGAGACGATGATCCCATCCCTCCACTCGTGGCGGAGGAAGACGTGCCCGGTGTTGGCGCACCAGGCGGGGTAGTCGTGCTCCGCCGCGGGGTCGGTGGAGAGCACGCGCACGAGCCGGCCGGGCGGCAGCGGGGCCAGCGCCCGCATGAGGCGCACGATGCCCTGCGCGCAGAGCATGCCGCGGTTGTCCACCGTCACGGCCTCGGCCTCCTGGCCCGGCGGGGGCCCGGGCGCGTGCGTCTCCACGGAGCTCACCAGTTCCAGACCGTGTCGAACTGGTCGATGAACTTCCCGTACTCGCGGCGGCTCAGGAGCTGGATGCCCGGGATGAGCTCCTGCTCGCGGATGCCCCGCTCCTCCAGGTCCTCCCGGAGCGCGTACACGGGGATGCCGGACTGCTGGACGGACTGGACGTCGGTCTCGATGAGGAACCCGGGCTGGACCGGCGCGCCGGCGATCTTGATGCCGCTGCCCTCCTGCCCCCGGACGCCGTAGTTCACCGCGTCCTCGCTGAGGAGGATGGTCATGCGCGACCCCGCCACGGGGGCGAAGGCGGAGGCGAAGAGTCCGATGTCGCTGTCTTCCAGGTTGCCGTACTCGGTGTGCCTGAGCACGGAGAGGATCTTCTTGCTCATCGGGGTCCCCCTGTTCAGTGTGCCGAGACGAGCAGGGTGCGGTGCGCGGCCTCGGTCCACTTGTAGATGTCCGCCAGCGAGCCGTGCACGACACCGTCGAGGTGGTAGCCCTGTGGAACGCCCCGTTCCACGCAGCAGAGCCCTCAGACGTACCAGTTGAGGTGCGGGTCGCCCTTGCCCTTGTCCAGCAGCCGCGCGATGAACTCGGCGGTGGTGGAGTGGGCCTTGCCGGCGTCGGTGTGGTGCTGGGTCTGGTCCTTCCAGATCGGGTCGTCGTGCTGCGCCTGGGCCTTCGCGCTGAGCATCACCGCGTCCTCGTACGCCAGCACGTTGACGTGGTAGCCCTTGTCCAGCGCCTTGTCGACCAGCCGGAAGACGCTCACCGGACCCTCGCTGCCGTAGGGGCCCGCCGTGACCGTGATGTGCAGGGTCTTTCGCTCGGGCATTCGTCGTCTCCTCGATGGGTGTGGGTCAGTGCCAGATCGCCTTGTCGCTCTGCTCCATGAGCAGCTCGACCAGGTCGTCCATGTCCGTCACGGCGACGCCCTCGGCGACCCGGTCGCCCACGACGCCGCGCTGCCGCGCGGAGACCGCGTCGGCCAGCACGCGGAGCCCGGACCGCCCGGCATCCTGGATCAGCTTCTCGCCGGCCGGGAAGTTCCGCCGGGCGCTGAAGACGGCGTCCTGGAGGAGGTACACGGTGACCTCGTGATTCATCTCGCGGAGCTGCTTGCCGACCTCGAAGGCGTACGCCCCCCCGTCGAGCGGGCTCTTCGTCTCGATGAGAACATATCGGCTCACAGGATTTACCTCCTTTCCAGTCGAGAATCGGAAAGATAGCGCATCTTACTTATTCAGGCTACCTTGCGCAATCGGAAGGAAGGGCTAATGAGTCTCGGAAAATAGTTTGACGGGATTCATGGAGTACCCTGCGAT
>JBBIOF010000223.1:0-5015 GCA_037443505.1 Candidatus Rokuibacteriota bacterium | reverse complement strand
CTGCCTGCCGTTTTGCTCTAAGGTGGTGGCGACATGATCGAGCGCTACACCCGTCCCGCCATGGGACGCATCTGGAGCGACGAGAACCGGTACGCCACCTGGCTGCGCGTGGAGCTGGCGGTGTGCGACGCGTGGGCGCGCCGGGGCCGCATCCCGGCCGAGGCCGTGGAGCGCATCCGGGCGCGGGCGCGGGTGGACGTCCGGCGCATCCAGGCCATCCAGGCCCGGGTGAAGCACGAGATGATCGCCCTGCTGACGCAGCTGGAGGAGCAGCTCGGCGAGGACTCGCGCTTCGTCCACGTGGGCCTCACCTCCAACGACGTGTGGGACACCGCGCTGGGCATCCAGCTCCGGGACGCCGCCGACCTGCTGATCGCGGGCCAGGAGCGTCTCCGGCGGGCCCTGGCCGACCTGGCTCGCCGGCACAAGGACACCCTGATGGTCGGGCGCACCCACGGCGTGCACGCCGAGCCCACCAGCTTCGGGCTCAAGGCCGCCGTGTGGTACGCAGAGGCGGGCCGTAACCTGGAGCGGCTGCGGCGGGCCCGGGCCGCCGTGGCGGTGGGCAAGCTCTCGGGGGCGGTGGGGACATTCGCCCACGTGGACCCGGACGTGGAGGAGGAGGTCTGCCGGGAGCTGGGGCTCGCGCCCGCCCCCGTCTCCACGCAGGTGGTCCAGCGCGACCGCCATGCCGAGCTCTGCACCACCCTGGCCATCGCGGCCGCCTCGCTGGAGAAGATCGCCCTGGAGGTCCGTGGCCTGCAGCGCACGGAGGTGCTGGAAGCCCAGGAGCCCTTCGCGGAGGGCCAGAAGGGGTCCAGCGCCATGCCGCACAAGCGGAATCCGGAGCTGGCGGAGCGCATCTGCGGCCTGGCCCGCCTGGTCCGCGCCAACGCGCTGGCGGCCCTGGAGAACGTCGCGCTCTGGCACGAGCGCGACATCAGCCACTCCTCGGTGGAGCGCGTCATCCTGCCCGACTCGACCATCGTGCTGGACTACCTGCTGGACCTGACGGCGTTCGTGGTCGAGGGCCTGGAGGTGGACCCGGCGCGGATGGCCGAGAACCTGGCGCTGAGCCACGGGCTGGTGTACTCGCAGCGCGTGCTGCTCAGGCTCGCCGAGGCGGGCCTGGCCCGGCAGGTGGCGTACGAGATCGTGCAGCGGAACGCCATGCGGGCCTGGCGGGAGCGGCGGTCCTTCCTGGAGCTGCTGGCGGCCGACCCGGCGGTGACCGAGCGGCTCCGCCCGGACGAGCTCAAGGCCTGCTTCGACCCGGGCTGGTACCTGAGAAACGTGGACGCCATCTTCGGGCGGCTGGGGCTCCTGGAGCCCACGGCCGCGGTGGAGGAGCCATGAGACTGCAGGACGCGAGCCGGGTCGAGCGCGGGGACAAGCTCTACGAGGGCAAGGCGAAGATCGTCTACGCCACCGACCGCCCCGGCCTCATCATCCAGTACTTCAAGGACGACGCCACGGCGTTCAACGCGCTGAAGCGGGGCACCATCGTGGGCAAGGGGGTGGTGAACAACCGCATGTCGGCAGCCCTCTTCCAGCTCCTGGAGCGGGCCCGGGTCCCCACCCACTACGTGGCCACGCTCTCCGATCGCGAGATGCTCTGCCGGCGGCTCGAGATCATCCGGATCGAGACCATCGTCCGCAACGTCGTGGCCGGCAGCCTGGCCAAGCGCACCGGGCTCGAGGAGGGGACCGCGGTCCGGACGCCCATCGTGGAGCTCTACTACAAGTCCGACCCGCTGGGCGACCCCATGATCAACGAGGACCACGTGCGGCTCCTCCGGCTGGCCACCCCGGCGGAGCTGGCCTGGATCCGGAAGACCGCGCTCCGCGTGAACGCCGTGCTGCGCCCCCACATGGCGCGGCGCGGCCTCGTCCTGGTGGACTTCAAGCTGGAGTTCGGGCGGGCGGGCCGGCGACTCTACCTGGGCGACGAGATCTCGCCCGACACCTGCCGGCTGTGGGACGCCCGGACGCGCGCCAAGCTGGACAAGGACCGCTTCCGCCAGGATCTGGGCGGCGTCGAGGACGCCTACCAGGAGGTGTACCGCCGGCTGGTGCCGGGCGCGGCGGCCGGCGCATGAAGGTCCGGGTCCTGGTCCGGCTGCGGCCCGGCATCCTGGACGTGCAGGGCGCGGCCATCAAGCGGTCGCTGGCGGGCATGGGCTTCACCGACGTGCGCGACCTCCGCATCGGCAAGGTGATCGAGGTGGAGGTGGAGGCCCCGAGCGCCGATGCCGCGCGCGCCCGCGCGGAGGAGATGTGCCGGAAGCTCCTGGCGAACCCTGTGCTGGAGGAATACACGATCGAGTGAGGCGCACGAGCCTTGCCCGCGGAGGGCCGGGGCGGTAAGATGGGCACGGACCCACGGAGGAGAGACGCGACTCCATGAGATTCGGCGTGGTCGTGTTCCCGGGAACCTGGAGCGACTGCGACTTCCACTACGTCATCTCCGAGGTCCTGCACCAGCCCGTCAAGTACGTCTGGCACCGCGACCGTGACCTGAGCGACCTGGACTGCGTCGTCCTCCCGGGCGGGTTCTCCTACGGGGACTACCTGCGGGCGGGGGCCGTGGCCGGGCGGTCACCCGTGGTGGAGGCCCTGCGGGATTTCGTCGCGAGTGGCGGGTACGTCCTCGGCTCCTGTAACGGGTTCCAGATCCTCTGCGAGGCGGGATTCCTGCCCGGCGCGCTCATGCGCAACGAGTGCCTCCAGTACCGCTGCCAGCAGACCCACCTGCTCGTGGAGAACGTGGAGACCCCCTTCACTCGCGGGATGCGCCCGGGCCAGGTGCTGGGCATGCCCATCTCCCACGGCGAGGGCAAGTACCACTGCGACGCCGAGACCCTGGCCCGGCTCAGGAAGAACCGCCAGATCGTCTTCCGGTACGCGACGCCCGAGGGCAAGGTCACCCGGGCCGCGAACCCCAACGGCTCGCTGGAGAACATCGCGGGCCTGGTGAGCGAGGAGGGCAACGTGCTCGGGCTCATGCCGCACCCGGAGCGGGCCGCCGAGGCGGCCATAGGCTCGACGGACGGTCTCCTGATCTTCCAGTCCCTCCTCGGCAGCCTGGTCGAGGACGGCACGTTCCTGAGACGGTAGGCCGCTGGAGGCGGATTGACGGGGTCTGAGCCGAAGGTCACCCTCGACCTCGCGCGCGAACTCGGGCTCACCGCCGAAGAATACGACCGGATCATCCAGCGGCTCGGTCGCGAGCCGACCTACACCGAGCTGGGGCTGTTCTCCGCGCTGTGGTCGGAGCACTGCGCCTACAAGCACTCCCGGGTGTTCCTGGCGCGCCTGCCCACCGCCGGCCCGCGGGTGCTCCAGGGCCCGGGCGAGAACGCCGGGGCGCTCGACATCGGCGACGGCTGGGCGGTGGTCTTCAAGATCGAGAGTCACAACCACCCCTCCTTCATCGAGCCGTTCCAGGGTGCGGCCACCGGCGTCGGCGGCATCCTGCGCGACGTCTTCACCATGGGCGCCCGGCCCGTGGCCCTCCTCGACTCCCTGCGCTTCGGCGACCCCGACGACCCCAGGACCCGGGCGCTGATCGAGGGCGTCGTCTCCGGGATCAGCTGGTACGGCAACTGCTTCGGGTGCCCCACCGTGGGCGGCGAGATCGCGTTCGCCCCGGAGTACGCGGGCAATCCCCTGGTGAACGTGATGTGCGTGGGCCTCGTGCGCGCCGACCGGATCTTCCGGGCCCGCGCCGAGGGCGTCGGGAACCCGGTCTTCTACGTCGGCAACAGGACGGGCCGCGACGGCATCCACGGCGCCACGATGGCCTCGGCGACCTTCGACGAGCACGCGCAGGAGCGGCGGCCCACCGTCCAGGTGGGCGATCCCTTCACCGAGAAGCTCCTGCTGGAGGCTTGCCTGGAGGCCATGCAGACGGGGGCCATCGTCGGCATCCAGGACATGGGGGCGGCCGGCCTGGCCTGCTGCACGTCGGAGATGCCCGCTCGCGCCGGCACCGGCATGGACTTGGAGCTGTCCCGGGTGCCGCAGCGCGAGACCGAGATGACGCCCTACGAGATCCTCCTCTCGGAGTCGCAGGAGCGGATGCTCCTGGTGGCCGCGAGGGGCCGGGAGGAGGAGGTCCGGCGGGTCTTCGCCAAGTGGGAGCTGGACGCGGTGGAGATCGGCCGCGTCACCGGCGACGGGCACCTCACGGTGCGCCGGGAGGGCGAGGTGGTGGCGCGGGTGCCCGTGGCGGCCCTGGCCGAGGCGCCCCGCTACGAGAAGCCCACCGCGCCGCCGCCCTGGCTAGAGGAGCGACGGCGGTTCGACCCGCTCGCGCTGCCGCCGCCGGCCGACTACGACGAGGCGCTCGTCAGGCTCCTGGGCTCGCCCACGGTGGCGTCCAAGGAGTGGGCCTTCCGGCAGTACGACCAGCAGGTCGGGCTCAATACGCTGGTGCTGCCCGGCTCGGACGCCGCCGTGCTCCGGGTGAAGGGGACCCGGCGTGCGCTGGCGGTGGCGACGGACGGCAACGGCCGGCAGGTCTTCCTCGACCCCCGCCGGGGCGCGGCCATGGCCGTCGCCGAGGCCGCGCGCAACGTGTCGTGCGCCGGAGGGCTGCCGCTGGGCGTGACGGACTGCATGAACTTCGGCTCGCCGGAGCGTCCCGAGATCCTCTGGCAGTTCGCCGAGGCGATCGAGGGCATTGCCGACGCGTGCCGCGCGCTGGAGCTGCCCGTAGTGGGCGGCAACGTTTCCTTCTACAATGAGACCAGCGGGCAGCCCGTCCTGCCCACGCCGGTCGTGGGCGTGGTGGGGCTCCTGGAGGACGCCTCGCGCCGGGCCACCCAGTGGTTCAAGGCGGGGGGGCACCGGGTCGCGCTGCTGGGCCCGGACGAGGTCTCGCTGGGCGGCAGCGAGTACCTCTGGCACCTCCACCGGCGCCTGGCCGGGATCCTGGCGCCGCTGGACCTGGCCCTCGAGCGGCGCGTGCAGGCGGCGGTGCGGGCGGCCATCGGCGCCGGGCTCGCGGCCTC
>JBBIOF010000222.1:0-5028 GCA_037443505.1 Candidatus Rokuibacteriota bacterium | reverse complement strand
CGAAGCGCGCGAGCCACCGGAGCTCGCCGCCGCCCTCGAGGGGCAGCACCTCCACCAGACCCGCGGCGCCGGCCACCAGGGCCCGGTCGGCCAGGAGGAGGAACGGCTGGAACCGCTCTCGCTCCACGACGGTCCCGCCCGGCGTCCGTCGCCAGACGCGGATGGCGCCGCCGTCCCCGGCCAGGTCGAGCGCCACGATGCCCGGCGTGGGATCGTGGCCGAAGAGCAGCGGCGTGCGATCGAGCGTCAGCAGGGCGCCGCTTCCTCCCGGCCGGGCCTCTGCCGGCGGACCGCCGCAGGACAGCGCCACGGTCGGGGGCAGTCGGCGCGGACGACGACGCGCACCGGAAGGCTCACGAGCCTGGATTCTACCCCGCGCGGCGGTGCTATGCTCCACCCCGATGCGCGCCGCTGTCCCGCGAGCCGTGGCGGCGGGCCTGCTGGCGGCCGGCTGCTCGACGATCCCGGTCAGCTTCCCCAACGCCACTCCCGGCGCCCCGCTGGAGGTGCCGGGCTGGCTGGTGCGTCCGGCCGGGCGGGGCCCGTTCCCGGCGGTGGTGCTGCTCCACGGCTGCGAGGGCATCTCCCCGGCCACCCACGACTGGGCCCGCTGGTTCCGCGACCGCGGCTACGTGGCGCTGGTGGTCGACAGCTGGGCGCCCCGCGGGCTCGGCGAGGCGTGCTCGGCGCAGGCGCCGGAGCTGGCCAGCACCGAGCGCTTCGACGACGCGGTGGGCGCGCTGCGCTTCCTGCACCGGCAGCCCGGGGTGGACCCGGCCCGCGTCGGCGTGGTCGGCTGGTCCAACGGCGGGGTCTTCGCGATGGCGCTGGTCAACGGGCCGAGCCACGAGCGGGCGCGGCGGCGCGGGGTGACGCTGCCCCCGCCGGGGTTCCGGGCCGCCGTCGCCCTCTACCCGGGCGGCTGCTACTCCCTGGTGCACGAACTGGCCGTGCGCCCGCTCCTGGTGCTGATGGGCGACGCCGACGACTGGACGCTGCCGGGGCCGTGCGAGGCGATGGTGCGCGCCATGCGCGCCCGGGGCGCGGACGTCAGCATCGTCCTCTACCCCGGCGCCGTCCACTACTTCGACGTCGCCGGCCAGCCGCGGACGTACCTGGCGGGCGTGGCCAACCGCAACAAGCCCGGCGGCTGCTGCGGCGCCACGGTGGGCTACGACGCGGCGGCCGCCGCCGACGCCCGCCGCCGGGTGGCGGAGTTCTTCGGTTATCATCTCGGAGCCCGGTAGCGGGCCAGGGGGAGCCGCATGGATCTCGGACTCAAGGGGAAGGTGGCGCTGGTGACCGCGGCCAGCAAGGGGATGGGCAGGGCGTGCGCGCTCGCCTTCGGGGCGGAGGGCGCGCGCGTGGCCATGTGCGCCCGCGGCGAGGCGGACCTGCGTGCGGCGGCCGACGAGGTGCGCGCCAGGACGGGCGCCGAGGTGCTGGCCCTCCCCGCGGACGTCACGCGGGCGGAGGACGTCCGGCGGCTGGTGGCCGGCGCCCGCGAGGCGTTCGGGGGGGTGGACGTCCTGGTGGCCAACTGCGGCGGGCCGCCCCGCGGCAACCTGGACCAGGTGACGGACGAGCAGTGGTACGGCGCCTTCGAGGTGTCGGTGCTGTCGGTGGTGCGGCTGATCCGGGAGGTGCTGCCGTCCATGCGCGAGCGGCGGTGGGGCCGGATCCTCACCATCCAGTCGGTGTCGGTGAAGCAGCCGGTGGAGGGGCTGCTGCTTTCCAACGCCGTCAGGCCCGGCGTGGCGGGGCTGGCCAAGACCCTCGCGCCCGACCTCGGCCGGGACAACATCACCATCAACGTCGTCTGTCCGGGCCGCATCATGACCGACCGGTTCCTGGGCGGCGCCCGGCAGGCGGGCTTGCCCACGGAGGAGTACGTAGCGCGGGCGAGCCGGGACATCCCGCTGGGCCGCATCGGCACCCCGGAGGAGTTCGCGAACGTCGTCGTCTTCCTCGCCTCGGAGCGGGCCTCCTACGTCACGGGGGTGACGATCCAGGTGGACGGCGGGCTGGTGCGCGGCAACCTCTGAGCCGGCGCCCATGGTGGGCCCGCTGCGCGGGGCCTTCACGCGCTTCTTCGCCGGGGAGGGGGCGTTCCTGGCGGCGGGGCTGGCCTTCTCCTTCCTGGTCTGCCTGATCCCGCTGATCCTGATCGGCGTGTCCACCATCGGCTTCGTGCTCTCGACGGAGCGGGCCGCCCACGAGGTGGTGGGGCAGCTCACGGCCAACTTCCCGGTCTACCGGCGGGAGATCACGCGGGCCCTCCTCAGGATCGTGGAGACCCGCCGGGTCTCGGGGCTGGTGGGCACGGGGGTCCTCATCGTGTTCTCCATGCCGCTGTTCGGCTCGGCCCGGCTGGTCATGCACCGCATGCTGGGGGTCAGGCCGTCGCGCGGCTACGTGCGCAACCTGGCGCGGGACGCGGGCATGGTGCTCCTCCTGGGCCCGCTCCTGTTCATGGCCACCGTCGTGACGTGGCTGGTGCAGTGGTTCCAGGAGCTGGCCGTGGAGGTGGCCCACCTGCCGGCCCGCTGGGTGCAGTGGACCACGCTGGGGCTGAGTCTCGGGCTCTCCGTGACCCTCTTCTACCTGGGCTACCGCTACGTGCCGGACCGCCGCGTGCGGCCGGGGGCGGCCCTGGCCGGCGCCGCCGTGGCGAGCCTGCTCTGGGAGGCGGCCAAGCAGCTCTTCCGCCTCTACATCCGGCGGTTCGGGCTCTACGACCAGATCTACGGCCCCCTGGGCGTCCTGGTGGCCTTCGTGATGTTCGTGTACTACACGGCCATCGTCTTCGTCTTCGGCGCCGCCTGCGTCGCCGCGCTGGAGGCGCGCCGCCGCTGATGGGGATGTGCTATCGTCACCCCGGTTCATCGACATCGGAGGGGCGGGCATGATGCTCAAGGGCAAGGTGGCGGTGGTGACGGGAGCGGGGCGGGGCATCGGGCGCGAGATCGCGCTGCTCATGGCGCGGCACGGCGCGCGCGTGGTCGTGAACGACTACGGCGGCAGCGAGAGCGGCCACGGCGCCTCCGCGGCCCCGGCCGACGAGGTCGTCGGCGAGATCCGCGCCGCCGGCGGGCAGGCGGTGGCCAGCTACGACTCGGTGGCCTCCATGGCAGGCGGCCAGCGCATCGTGCAGGCCGCCATCGACAACTTCGGCCGGGTGGACGTCGTGGTGAACAACGCCGGGATCCTCCGCGACCGCATGGTCTTCAACATGACGGAGGAGGAGTGGGACGCGGTGATCGACACCCACCTGAAGGGCACCTTCGCGGTGACGCGGGCCGCGGCGCCGTACATGAAGGAGCAGCGCTCCGGCCGCTTCATCAACATGACGTCCACCTCCGGCCTGGTGGGCAACGTGGGCCAGGCCAACTACGCGGCGGCCAAGCTGGGGATCGTGGGGCTCACCAAGGTGACCGCGCTCGACATGGCCCGGTACAACGTCACGGCCAACTGCATCTCGCCCTTCGCCTGGACGCGCATGATCGGCACCATCCCCACCGAGACCGAGGCGCAGAAGGCTCGCGTGGAGAAGATCAAGAAGATGTCCCCGGCCGACATCGCCCCGGTGGCCGCCTACCTGGCCAGCGACGCGGCCAAGGACATCACCGGCCAGGTCTTCGGCGTCCGGGGCAAGGAGATCATGCTCTTCGGTCACATGCGACCCATCATGCGGATCCACCATGCCGAAGGGTGGACCGTGGAGCGCCTGACCGAGATCGTCCCGGGCACCCTGCAGCACCACTTCGTGCCCCTGGAGACCTCCGGACAGTACTTCAACTACGACCCGCTGGTCTGAGCGGGCACCGCCGGGGTGCCGCCGCGGCGGGCGTTGTAACTCCCACAACGCCCGCCGCCGCTCCGCCTGCGAAATCCTCTTCCACTTTTCCGCATCCTGTGTAGAATCGCGTGGCGGACACGGAAAGGGCTTGCAGGTTGCGGCGTCATCCTTACATCGGTCGGCTCCTCGGGTTCGCCACCCTCGCCACGCTCCTGGTCGTCTCCGGCTGCGGGAGCGGGCGCCTGGTGGTGCCCGTCCTGATCGAGCCCGCCGCGCTCCAGCCGCCCGCAGACGCACGCCACCTGCTCACCCACGAGGACGCCGTGCGCGGCATCGCCGCCGTCTTCGTCCGCGACCTGGGGCTGCCCGTCCCCGAGCGCGTGACCGTCTACGTCTACGGCTCCCGCAGGGTCTTCGAGCAGGGGCTCATCGAGGACGGCCGCGTGTCGCCCGCGCGGGCCGCGGAGCTGAGCGACTTCGCCATCGGGGTGGGCCGGCGCCGCCAGCTCCTGCTGAACGACGAGGGCACGGAGGGGCGGGGGCGCGAGTGGCTCCGCCTCATCGCCCACGAGCTGGCCCACGTGAGCCAGATCGAGCTGGCCCGGGGCGAGGGGCGGGCCGCGCAGTGGCTGGCCGAGGGCATGGCCGAGTGGGTCGCGTTCAACGTGCTGGAGCGCCTGGGCGTCGACTCGGTCGAGCGCCGCCGCGCCGTGGCCCGTGAGGGCATCCGCAACTACGCCGCCCTGGCGGCCGCGCGGCTCGACCTGGAGACGCTGGGCTCGCCGCGCGGCTTCACGGTGCGCCACCGGCGCGACGGCTCGCTGCCCACGTACCAGCTGGCGTTCCTCATGGCCGACTACCTGATCCAGCGCGACGGGCTCGACCGGGTCGTCGCGTACTTCCGGGGCTTCGCGGAGAGCGAGGACCGGAACGCCAACTTCCGGACCGCCTTCGGGCAGAACCTGGAAGAGTTCGAGGACGAGATCCTCGCCCACCTGAAGTCGGTTGTCCCCTGAGCGCCCGCCGCTCCGCTTGATCCCGCTCCTGGCCGCCGCGCTCCTGCTGGCCGGGTGCGCCACCGCCGCGGCCTCCGGGCCGCTGCTGCTGGCCGTGGGGGACGTGGAGGCCGGGGCCGCGGTGCTGTGGGTGCGGGGCGAGCAGGAGGGCGAGGTCACGGTGGAGTACGGGCCCGCGGGCGGCGGGGTGGCGGGCACCGTGCGCCTCCGGGT